>NZ_JTIZ01000099.1:0-84317 GCF_000801125.1 Rhodococcus sp. Chr-9 | reverse complement strand
GTCGCACCCAGCCGGCACCAGTACCACTGCTAACTGCGAAGAGCCTTGTTCGTCAACACCGTCGCGCTGCGCACCGCCGTACCCGCCGACCTGTCCTTCGCAGACGTCCTCGCCGCGGTGCGCGACACCGACCTGGCNCACCGACCTGCCGTTCGACCGGCTCGTCGACGCCGTGGTGCCCGCACGCTCGGCGGCCTACTCGCCGCTGTTCCAGGTGATGCTCGCCTTCTCCGACACCACCGGCGCGCACCTGTCCCTGCCCGGCCTGTACGTCGACATCGCCGAAATCGACACGCACACCACCAAATTCGACCTGCATCTGCAGCTCGGCGCGGTCGCCGACGGCGACGGCCGCACCCACGCACTGCGCGGCGCGCTGTCCTACGCCACCGACCTGTTCGATCCCGCCACCGCCGCCGCGATCGGGCAGCGCCTCGTGGGGCTGCTCGAGACGGTCACCGCGGATCCGGCGGTGCCGGTCGGCGACGTGGAGCTGCTCACCGCCGACGAACGCCGCACCGTCCTCGACACGTGGAACGCAACCACCGCCGACACCGGACCCGCCACCACCCTCGGGGAACTGTTCGCCGCGCAGGTCGCCGCGACCCCGCACGCCCCGGCCGTCACCGTCGACGGCCACACCCTCGGCTACGCCGAATTCGACGCGGTCACCAACCGACTCGCGCGGCGGTTGCTGCGCGCCGGCGCCGGACCGGACCGGGTGATCGCCCTCGCCGCGCCGCGGTCGCTGGATCTGCTCGTCGGCATGTACGCGATCGTCAAGAGCGGTGCCGCCTACCTGCCGCTGGATCCGGAGCATCCCGCCGAGCGGCTGCGCTACGTCCTCGACACCGCCGCCCCGCGCGCGGTGCTCACCACCAGCGATGTCGCCGACGCCCTGCCCGACACCGGCGCCGAGGTGCTGCGCATCGACCGCCTCGACCTCGCCGACGAATCCCCGGCGGCCCTCACCTCGGCGGATCGACCGGAGCCGACCGGCGCGCATCTCGCCTACGTGATCTTCACCTCCGGCTCCACCGGCCGCCCCAAGGGGGTGGCGGTGCCGCACGCCGCGATCGCCAACCGGTTGCGCTGGATGCAGCACACCTATCCGCTGACCGCCGACGACACGGTGGTGCAGAAGACCCCCGCCACCTTCGACGTGTCGGTATGGGAGTTCTTCTGGCCGCTGCAGGTCGGGGCGCGGCTGGCCGTCGCCGCCCCCGGCGGGCACCGCGATCCCGGTTACCTGCTGCGGCTGTTCGCCGAGGAGCGGGTCACCGTGGCGCATTTCGTGCCGTCGATGCTCGCGGTGTTCGTCGACGCCCTGCACGGCCGCGGCCGGGAGCCGCTCGCGCTGCGGCACGTGTTCGCGTCGGGGGAGGCGCTGCCCGCCGAGACCGCCGCCGCGCTACGCGAGGCGCTGCCGCACACCGCCCTGCACAATCTGTACGGGCCCACCGAGGCCGCGGTGGACGTCACCGCCTGGACCACCACCGACACCGATGCCGGGTCGGTGCCCATCGGGCGCCCGGTGTGGAACACCCGCACCTACGTGCTCGACGCGCGGCTGCATCCGGTGCCCGCCGGCGCCGCCGGCGAGTTGTATCTGGCCGGGATCCAACTCGCCCGCGGCTATCTCGACCGCCCGGGCCTGAGCGCCGACCGGTTCGTCGCCGACCCGTTCGAGGCGCCGGGGGAGCGGATGTACCGCACCGGGGATCTGGCCACCCGCCGCGCCGACGGTGCCCTGATGTACTTGGGGCGCACCGACTTCCAGGTCAAGATCCGCGGTCTGCGCATCGAGCTCGGGGAGATCGAGCAGGTGTTGCGCGCCCGCGAGGAGATCGGACAGGCGGCGGTGCTCGTCCACCACGGCGCCGACGACCGGCTCACCGGCTATCTCGTGCCCACCCCGGGCCGCAGCATCGACACCGCCGCGGTCACCGCCGATCTCGCCGCGCACCTGCCGGATTACATGGTGCCCGCCGCCCTCGTCGTCCTCGACGCGCTGCCGGTCGGCCCCAACGGCAAACTCGACCGCAACGCGCTGCCCGCTCCGCCGGCACCGACCGCCGCCGGTGGCTACCGGGCGCCGCGCACCCCCACCGCACAGCTCGTCGCCACCGTCTTCGCCGACCTGCTCGACGTCGACCGGGTCGGCGCCGACGACCACTTCCTCGACCTCGGCGGCACCTCCCTGCTCGCGATGCGCGCCGCCGCCCGGCTCGCCGCGGACACCGGCGGTGAGCTCGGCATCCGGGAGATCTTCGATCATCCGGTCGTCGCCGATCTCGCCGCGCATCTCGACCAGCCCGACCGCACCGGCGCCGGGCGCGGCGCCCCGGTGGCCGGGCCGCGCCCCGACCCGGTCCCGCTGTCCCCGGCGCAGCAGCGGATGTGGTTCATCAACCAGTTCGACACCACCTCCCCGGCCTACAACATCGCCGTCGCGCTGCGCCTGAGCGGCAGGCTCGATCAGGCGGCGCTGCAGCACGCCATCGGCGACGTCGTCGCCCGGCACGAATCGCTGCGCACCCGCTATCCGCTCACCGACGACGGGCCCGTGCAGGTCGTGGTGCCCACCGGCGCCGCCGTCCCCGATCTGGTGATGCTCACCGTCGACGACGGCACCGACCTCGACAGCGAGCTCACCCCGATCCTCGCGGCCGGATTCGATGTGGCCACCGAGATCCCCACCCGCATCCGGGTGCTCGCCCTGGCCGAGGACGAGCACGTGCTCGTGCTCGTCGCCCACCACATCGCCGCCGACGGTTTCTCCATGGGGCCGCTGGCCCGCGACGTCATCGCCGCCTACAGCGCCCGCCACGCCGGCCAGACCCCGCAGTGGACCCCACTGCCGGTGCAGTACGTCGACTACACCCTCTGGCAGCACCGGGTGCTCGGCGACGACACCGACCCGACCTCCCTGGCCGCCGAACAGCTCCGGTTCTGGCGCGCAACCCTCACCGGCGCCCCGGAACTGCTCGAACTGCCCTTGGATCGGCCGCGCCCGGTGCAGCCGTCGCGGCGCGGCGCCCGCATCCCGTTCACCCTCGACGCGGCCGCGCACCGCCGGCTGCTCGACATCGCCCGCGCCCACGACGCGTCGGTGTTCATGCTGGTGCACGCCGCACTGACGGTGCTGCTCGCCCGCCTGTCCGGCAGCGACGACATCGTCGTCGGCACCCCCGTCGCCGGGCGCGGCCACCGGGCCCTCGACGACCTGGTCGGCATGTTCGTCAACACCGTCGTGCTGCGCGCCCGCGTCGACGACGACGAGCCGTTCACCGCGCTGCTCGACCGCATCCGCACCGGCGACCTGACCGCCTTCGGGCACACCGAGGTGCCCTTCGAGCGGCTCGTCGAGGTCCTCGACCCGCCCCGCTCGACCGCCTACACCCCGCTGTTCCAGGTGCTGCTCGAATTCCAGGACACCGAACGCCCCGAGATCGAACTGCCCGACCTGTCGGTGCGGGTGATCGACCTCGACCCGATGCTGGCGCTGTTCGACCTGCAGCTGTCCATCGCCGAGACCACCGACGCCGACGGCCCCGCCGGCATCCGCGCGTCGTTCACCTACGCCACCGACCTGTTCGACGCCGCCACCGTCGCCTCGTTCGCCGACCGGTTCGTGCGCATCGTCGAGGCGATCACCGACACCCCCGACATCGCGGTCGGCAACATCGACATCGTCACCGACCGGGAACTGGCCGACCTGGCCCCGGCGCGGGGCCTGCCACCGGTCTCACCGCAACTGTGGCCGGAACTGCTCACCTCGATCGCCGCGATCCTGCCCGACGCGGTCGCCCTGCGCTTCGCCGACCGGCAGATCACCTACGCCGAACTCGACGCCTGGTCCACCCGCGTGGCGCGGCTGCTCGTCGACGAGCACCGGATCGGCCCGGAAACCGTCGTCGCGCTCGCGCTGACCCGCTCGCTCGAATCGGTCGCGGTGGTGTGGGCGGTCACCAAGACCGGCGCGGCGTTCGTGCCCGTCGACCCCGCCTACCCACCGGAGCGGGTGAGCTACATGCTCACCGACAGCGCTGCCGCCCTCGGCATCACCACCGCCGCGCACCGCGACGCGCTGCCGGTGCAGGTGCCGTGGCTGGTGCTCGACGACGACGCCGTCGCCGCCCGGATCGCCGCGACGAGCGACGCACCCATCACCGACGCCGACCGCACCGCCGCGCTGCACTTCGACCACCCGGCCTACCTGATCTACACCTCCGGCTCCACCGGCCGCCCCAAGGGCGTGGTGGTCACCCACCGCGGCATGACCAACCTCAACGCCGAGGTGCGCAGCCACTTCACCATCACCCACCAGGCTCGCGTCTCGCACCTGGCGTCGCCGAGCTTCGACGCGTCGATCTTCGAGTTCACCAAGGCGTTCTGCGCCGGCGCCACCCTGGTGATCGTGCCGCCGGACGTCTACGGCGGCGACGAACTCGCCCGGCTGCTGCGCGAGGAGAAGGTCACCCACGCCTTCATCACCCCCACCGCGCTCGCCTCCCTCGACCCCACCGGACTCGACGACCTCGAGGTCCTCGTCGTCGCCGGCGAGGCCTGCCCACCGGAACTGGTGGCGCGCTGGGCACCGGGACGGCGCATGTTCAACGGCTACGGCCCGTCCGAGGCCACCATCGAGACCAGCGTCAGCCCGCAACTGCGGCCCGGGCATACCGTCACCATCGGCGGCCCCGCCGTCGGCTTCCACCAGACCGTCCTCGACGACCGGCTGCGGCCCGTCCCCGTCGGGGTGGCCGGCGAGCTGTACATCGCCGGGCCGGGCGTGGCCCGCGGCTACCATCGCCGCCCCGACCTCACCGCCGCCCGGTTCGTCGCCGACCCCTACGGCACCCCCGGCGAACGCATGTACCGCACCGGGGATGTGGTGCGCTGGCGGCACGACGGCACCGTCGAATATCTGGGCCGCTCCGACTTCCAGGTCAAGGTGCGCGGCTTCCGCATCGAACTCGGCGAGATCGACGCCGCGCTCACCGCCCACGACGCGATCGTCTTCGCCCATACCATCGGGCACCCCGCACCCAGCGGCGACACCGTGCTCGTGTCCTACATACTGCCCGACACCACCGACACCACCGCCACGCAGATCGATCCGCGGGCACTGCGCGCCTGGGCCGCGGCGCGGCTGCCCGGTCACATGGTGCCCGCCGCGGTGGTGGTGCTCGACGAGCTGCCGCTGACCCCGGTCGGCAAACTCGACCGCCGCGCCCTGCCGGTGCCGGACCTGACACGGCTCGGCGGCGACTACCGTCCCCCGAGCACCGACCTCGAGGCAACCGTCGCCGAGATCGTCGCCGAGGTCCTCGGGCACCCGCAGGTCTCCGTCGACGACAACTTCTTCGATCTCGGCGGCAACTCGCTGATCGCCACCCGCGTCGTCGCCCGCCTCAACGCCGCGCTCGGCACCGACGCCGGGGTCCGTGCCCTGTTCGAGGCGCCCACGGTGCGGGCGCTGGCCGCGCGGATCCTCGACGATCACGGTGGGCACGGACGGGTGCCGCTGGTCGCCGCCGACCGGCCCGAACGGTTGCCGCTGTCCCCGGCCCAGCAACGCATGTGGTTCGTCAACCAGTTCGACACCACCTCCGCCGCCTACAACATTCCGCTCGCCATCCGCCTGTCCGGCCGCCTCGACGTCGCGGCACTGACCGGAGCGGTGCGCGACGTGCTCGACCGGCACGAGAGCCTGCGCACCTGGTATCCCGGCGACGAACAGGGCCCGCGCCAGGTCGTCGTCGACACCGACCGGGTGCTGCCGGCGCTCACGGCGCGGCCGGTCACCGGCGACGACCTGCCCACCGACCTCGCCGACTTCGTCGGTGCCGGTTTCGACGTGGCCGCGGCGGTGCCGGTGCGGCTACGGCTGTGGCGCCTGGACGAGCACGCTCATGTCCTGGCGGTGGTGGTGCACCACATCGCCGCGGACGGCTCGTCGATGGCGCCGCTGGCCCGCGACCTGATGCTCGCCTACACCGCCCGCACCGGCGGGACGGACCCGGATCGGTCGCCGCTGCCGGTGCAGTACGCCGACTACGCCCTGTGGCAGCGCCGGCTGCTCGGCGACCCGGACGACCCGACCTCCCTCGCCGCCGCGCAGCTGCGGTTCTGGCGCGACACCCTCGCCGACGCCCCCGAACTGCTGCCGCTGCCCACCGACCGGCCGCGCCCCACCCAGCGCAGCTTCCACGGCGCCCTGCACCGCTTCACCGTGCCCGCCGACGTGCAGCGGCGCCTCGAGGCGCTGGCCGCCGAGCACGACACCACCGTGTTCATGGCCGTGCACGCAGCGTTCGCGGCGCTGCTGGCCCGTCTGACCGGCACATCCGACATCGTCATCGGCTCCCCGGTCGCCGGTCGCGGCCACCGCGCCCTCGACGACCTGGTCGGCATGTTCGTGAACACCGTGGTGTTGCGCACCCCCGTCGACGGGGCGCTGTCGTTCACCGACCACCTGCACCGCACCCGCGAGATCGACCTCGCGGCCTTCGGGCACACCGAGCTGCCCTTCGAGACCCTCGTCGACGTGCTCGCCCCGGCCCGCGAGACCGACCGGTCCCCGCTGTTCCAGGTGGTGCTCGAATACGGCAACACCGAACGGGCCCACCTGGTGCTGCCCGAACTCGAGGTCGACGCCCTCGACCCGGAGCTGCCCGTCGCCAAGTTCGACCTGCAACTGACCCTGCAGGATCCAGACCCGACCGGAACAGGGGAGAGCGACGGAATGCCCGCGGCGTTCACCTACGCCACCGACCTGTTCGATCCCGACACCGTCGCCTCCTTCGCGCAGCGGCTGGTGCGGCTGCTCGACGCGGTCACCGCCGACCCGCACCGCCCCATCGGCGACGTCGACCTGCTCACCGACGACGAACGTCCCACCGCCCCGGCGCCGCTGCGCCCGGCCACGGCGAGCGTGCTCGGCTCCGCCTCGGCGTCGCTGCTCGATCTGTACGCCCGCGGCGCCGGACTCGACCCGGCGGCGATCGCGGTCACCGCCCCCGACGGGACGCTGCGCTACGACGAGCTCACCGACCGGGTGCAGCGCCTGGCGCGGCTGCTCGTCGAGCACGGCGCCGGACCCGACCGGCTCGTCGCCGTCGCCCTGCCGCGCGGCACCGACCTGATCGTCGCGCTGCTCGCCGTATTGCACAGCGGCGCCGCCTATCTGCCCATCGACGTGGCGTTCCCCCCGGACCGGCTCGCGTACATGTTCGACGACGCGGCCCCGGTGTGCCTGCTCACCACCGCCGACCACGCCACCGCTCTGCCCCCGCACACCCCGCCGATCGTGGACCTGCACGACCCGGCCGTGCGCACCCGCCTCGACGAGATGCCCAGCGGCGGTGACGGATTGCCACGCGTGCACCCGGAGGCGGCGGCGTACGTCATCTACACCTCCGGCTCCACCGGCCGCCCCAAGGGCGTGATGGTCCCGCACCGCACCGTTGTCACCCTGCTCACCGACACCACCGAGATGTTCGGTTTCGACGCCTCCGATGTGTGGACACTGTTCCACTCCTACGCCTTCGACTTCTCGGTGTGGGAACTGTGGGGCGCCCTCGCCCACGGTGGCCGGCTCGTCGTCGTCGACTACCACACCGCCCGCAACCCGCAGGAATTCCTGGCACTGCTGCGCCGCGAACGGGTCACCGTGCTCAACCAGACCCCGACGGCCTTCTACCAGCTCATCGACGCTGACCGCGCCGCCGGCACCGACCTGCCGGCGCTGCGTCGGGTGATCTTCGGTGGGGAAGCCCTCGACTTCGGGCAGCTCGACCGCTGGTACCGGCGCCACGACGACACCGCCCCGACGCTGGTGAACATGTACGGCATCACCGAGACCACCGTGCACGTCACCGCCCGCACCATCACCCGCGAACTCGCCGCCACCGCCGCGGCAAGCCTGATCGGCCCACCGTTGCCGTCGCTGCGCCTGCACATCCTCGACAACCGGCTGCATCCGGTGCCCACCGGGGTGATCGGCGAACTGTACGTCTCCGGCGCCCAGCTCTCCCGCGGCTACCTGCACCGCCCCGATCCGACCGCCACCCGGTTCGTCGCCGACCCGCACGGCGCCCCCGGCGACCGGATCTACCGCACCGGGGACCTGGCGCGCCGCACCCGCGACGGCGAGATCGAATATCTCGGCCGCGCCGACTTCCAGGTGCAGCTGCGCGGTTTCCGCATCGAGCTCGGCGAGATCGAAGCGGCGCTGCTGCGCGCCCCCGGTGTCGGCCGCGCCGTGGTCGTCGTCCACACCGACCCGGCCTCCGGTACCGACCGGCTCGTCGGCTACGCGGTACCCGAACCCGGCCACGACCTCGACGTCGACGTGGTGCTCGAGCATGCCGCCGGGGAACTCGCCGCGTACATGCTGCCGTCCACCCTGATGGTGCTCGACACGCTGCCGGTCACCGCAACCGGCAAACTCGACCGGCGCGCGCTGCCCGCCCCCGACTTCGCCGCCCGCACCACCGTCTCCCGCGCCCCCGCGCGCGGCCACGAAACGGTGCTGGTGGAACTGTTCGCGCAGGTCCTCGGTCTGCCGACGGTGGGGGTGGACGATTCGTTCTTCGCCCTGGGCGGCGATTCGATCATGTCCATCCAGCTGGTCTCCCGCGCGAAGGCCGCCGGCCTGGACCTGACTCCGCGCGAAGTGTTCGAACACAAGACCCCCGCCGCGCTCGCCGCCGTCGTCGGCACCGCCACCCCCACCGAAACGCTCGCGGAGCTGCCCGGCGGTGGGGTCGGGGACATGCCGCTACCGCCGATCGCGCACTGGATGCTCGACCGCGGCGGCAGCATCGGCCGCTACTCGCAGGCGCTGCTGCTGCGCCTGCCCACCGGCCTGGACGCGGCGACGCTGCGAGCGATCGTCACCGCGGTCCTCGACCGGCACGACATGCTGCGCGTGCACCTGCACGCGGTGCCGGACGTCCCCGGCGGACACGTCCTGCACGTGCCCGCCCCGGGCAGCGTCGACGTCGACACCGTCATCCACCGGGTGCCGGTGACCAGCGCCGCGGACAGCGACGACTTCTTCGCCCTGGCCGCCGCCGAACTCGACGCCGCCGCCGACCGCCTCGACCCGCACAGCGGGCGGGTGGTGCAGCTGGTGTGGTTCGACGCCACCAGCGGCGCCGGCCGACTGCTCATCGTCATCCACCATCTCGCCGTCGACGGGGTGTCCTGGCGCATCCTCGTCCCCGACCTGGCCGCCGCGTGGGCGGCCGCCGCGGCCGACGGCGCCACGAGTGGTGCGCTGCTGCCCCCCCACACCGGCACCAGCGTGCGCCGCTGGGCCCACGCCCTGCGCGACGCCGCCCCCACCCGCCGCACCGAACTCGACTTCTGGCGCGCCACGCTCGACGGACCGAACCCGCCGCTCGGGCACCGCCCCTTCGATCCGGTCCGCGACACCAACGCCACCGTCATCACCGTCGCCACCGAACTGCCCACCTCCGTCACCGAGGCGCTGCTCACCGCCGTGCCCAACGCCTTCCACGGCGCCGTCGACCACGGCCTGCTCACCGCACTCGCCCTCGCGGTGGCGGCGTGGCGCCGCGACCGCGGCCACCACCCGGCCCAGCTGCTGCTCAACCTCGAAGGGCACGGCCGCGACAGCAATGCCGCCGCCGGCGCCGACCTGTCCGGCACCGTCGGCTGGTTCACCACCATCCACCCGCTGCGCCTGGACCTGACCGGCATCGACCTCGACGACGCGCTCGCCGCCGGCCCGGCCGCCGGTCGCGCCGTCAAGACCGTCAAGGAACACCTCGCCGCCGTCCCCGACCACGGCACCGGCTTCGGGCTGCTGCGCTATCTCGACCCCGACACCGCCACCGAACTCGCGAACGCACCGACGCCGCAGGTCAGCTTCAACTATCTCGGCCGCCCCACCGCCGGGGTCACCGACACCGACACCCCCTGGCTGCCCATCGACGGCTTCCCCCACGGCGGGGCACAGAGCCCGAACATGCCCGCCGCCGCGGTGCTCGACATCAACGCCGTCACCACCGACACCCCCACCGGGCCGGTACTCGAGGTGCACTGGTCGTACCCGGCCGGGCTGCTCGACGACACCGACGTCACCGCCCTCGCGCACCACTTCGCCACCGCCGCCACCGCACTGACCCGGCACACCCGCAGCCCGCACGCCGGTGGCCTGACCCCCTCGGATCTGCCGCTGGTGCGACTGCACCAGGACGTCATCGAACGCCTCGAGCAACGCTACGGGCCCCTGGACACGGTGTGGCCGACCGCGCCGCTGCAGACCGGGCTGCTCTTCCACGCCCTGCTCGCCGGGGACCGCCCCGACGCCTACATCGTGCAGCTCGTCCTCGACCTGCGCGGCGAGGTCGACGCGAGCCGGATCCGCCGCTCCCTGCAACTGCTGCTCGACCGGCATCCGGCGCTGCGCGCAGCGTTCCCCGCCGCCGGCGACGGACACGTCCAGGTCATCCCCACCCACGTGGAGGTGCCGTTCACCGTCGCCGACACCAGCGACGACCCCGACCCGGACGACGCCGCCGCGCAACTGCTCGCCCTCGATCGACGCACCCGCTTCGACACCGAGACCACGCCGCTGCTGCGCGCGACCGTCGTGCACACCGGCCCGGGCCGGCACCTGCTGGCGTTGACGAACCACCACCTGCTGCTCGACGGCTGGTCCACCCCGGTGCTGATCCGGGAACTGCTGATGCTCTACGCCACCGACGCGGACCAGCGGGCACTGCCCCCGGCGCCGCACTACGGCAGCTACCTCACCTGGCTCGCCGACCGCGACCCGGAAGCCTCCCTCGACGCCTACCGCCGCGCCCTCGCCGGAGTGGACGAACCGACCCTGCTCGCCCCGCAGCACCGTCCCGGCACCACCGCCGGGATCTCCGAGGACCTCGACCTCGACCTGGACACCGCTCTGTCGGTGCGGCTGCACGACACCGCCACCGCCCGCGGCGTCACCGTCAACACCCTCGTGCAGACCGCCTGGGGTGTGGTGCTCGGCGCCCTCACCGGCCGCACCGACGTGGTGTTCGGGGCGACCGTCTCCGGGCGGCCACCGCAGATCCCCGGCATCGAGGCGATGGTCGGGTTGTTCATCAACACCGTCCCGGTGCGCATCACCGTGCGGCCCGACGACACCGTCGGTGCGCTCGTCGACCGGGTGCAGGCCGAACAGGTCGCCCTGCTCGATCACCACCATCTCGACCTGGGCACCCTCGACCGGCACCTCGGGGCCGCCGTGCGATTCGACACCCTCACCGTCTTCGAGTCGTACCCGGTCGAACGCGCCGGTCTCGACCGCGACACCGACCTCGGCGGCATGCGGGTCGCCGACATCACCGGCCGCGACGCCGCGCACTACCCGCTGTCGGTGGTCGTGCACACCGACACCGCGGTGCACCTGCGCATGAAATACCTGCCGGAGGTCTTCGACCGCGACGCCGTCGCCGCGATCGCCGCGCGCATCACCGCTGTGCTCGACGCACTCACCGGCGACCCGGCCGCCCCGATCACCGCGCTGCCGGCACTCACCGCCACCGAGCAGGACGCGCTGCTGCCGGTGCACGGCCCGGCCGGGGGCAGCGACGTCGCCCTGCCGCAACTGCTCGCCGCGACCGCC
Source organism: Rhodococcus sp. Chr-9 (assembly GCF_000801125.1). Lineage (NCBI taxonomy): Bacteria > Bacillati > Actinomycetota > Actinomycetes > Mycobacteriales > Nocardiaceae > Rhodococcus > Rhodococcus sp. Chr-9. Next base: position 72,667 of record NZ_JTIZ01000099.1, on the reverse strand, counting down.
GCCGCACACCCAGACCGGCCGGCCCTGCGCGAGGGGGAGCGGGTGCTCACCTACCGCGAACTCGACGAACGCTCCACCCGGCTGGCGCGGGTGCTGCTGCGCCGCGGCGCCGGACCAGAGACCTTCGTCGCCCTCGGCATCGCCCGCTCCGTCGAGTCGGTGACCGCGATGTGGGCGATCACCAAGACCGGGGCGGCGTTCGTGCCCGTCGACCCGCGCTATCCGGCCGAACGCGTCGCATTCATGCTCGACGACTGCGGCGCCACCGTCGGTGTGACCACCACCGCACACCGCGACCGGCTCCCGGACACGGTGCCGTGGCTGCTGCTCGACGACCTCGACCGCGACGCCGCGGGCGAGGACACCACCACGATCGACGACACCGACCGCCCCGCTGCGCTGCGGCTCGATCATCCCGCCTACCTGATCTACACCTCCGGCTCGACCGGCCGCCCCAAGGGTGTGATCACCACCCACCGCAGCCTGGACAACTTCGCCCGCGACCAGCGCAGCCGCTTCGGTGCCGGACCCGGCGCGCGGGTCATGCACGTCTCGTCGCCGAGCTTCGACGCGTCGATCTTCGAATACCTCCTGGCGTTCGGGTCCGGCGCCGAACTGGTGATCGTGCCCCCGCACATCGTCGGCGGCGCCGAACTCGGCGCGCTGCTGCGCGAGCAGCGGGTCACCCACGGGTTCATCACCCCCGCCGCGCTCGCCTCCCTCGACCCGGCGGATCCGACCGACCTCACCGATCTCGCGGTCGGTGGGGAGGCGTGGCCGGCGGACCTGCAGGCCACCTGGGCGCCCGGGCGGCGTCTCGTCGACGCCTACGGGCCCACCGAGACCACCATCATGGCCGCGATCAGCGACCCCCTGGGCGTCGACGACCCACTGACCCTCGGCGGTCCGCTGCGCGGGGTGCACGCCGTCGTCCTCGACACCGCGCTGCGACCCGTGCCGTTCGGTGCCGTCGGTGAGCTGTACCTGGCCGGCTGGGGCCTGGCCCGCGGCTATCACGCCCGGCCCGCGCTGACCGCCGCCCGGTTCGTCGCCGACCCCTACGGCGCCCCCGGCGAACGCATGTACCGCACCGGGGACCTGGTGCGCTGGGTCGGTGACCTCGACCGGCGGGATCTGCGCATCGAATACGTCGGCCGCAGCGACTTCCAGATCAAGATCCGCGGCTTCCGCGTCGAACTCGGCGAGATCGACGCCGTGCTCGCCGCCCACCCGGCCGTCGGATTCGCCGCCACCGTCGCGCACCGCGCCCCGAGCGGAGAGACGGTCCTCGTCGCCCACCTGCACCCCGCACCCGGCGCCGACATCGACCACGCCGCTGTGAAATACCATGTCTCCGAGCATCTCCCGGCGCACATGGTGCCCACCGTCATCAGCGTGCTCGACGAGATCCCGCTGACCCCCGTCGGTAAACTCGACCGCGCCGCCCTGCCCGCACCGAACCTGACCGCCGGCACCGGCGACCGTCCGGCACCCACCGACCCGCTCGAGTCGCTCGTCGCCGACGAACTCGCCGACGTGCTCGGCCTCGACCGACTCGGCGTCGACGACAACTTCTTCGACCTCGGCGGTAACTCACTGCTCGCCACCCGCGCCGTCGCCCGCCTCGGCGACCGGCTCGGCCGACCCGTGCCGGTGCGCGCCCTGTTCGAAGCCCCCACCGTCGCCGCGCTCGCCGCACACCTCGACCACCGGCCCACCACCGAGGTCGAGGAACCCACCGCCGACACCACCTCCGGCCCGATCGCCGGACCGCGCCCCGAGCACATCCCGCTCTCCCCGGCGCAGCAACGACTGTGGTTCATCAACCAGTTCGATCCGACCTCCGCCGCCTACAACATCCCCCTGGCGATCCGGTTGTCCGGGCATCTGTCCCCGGCCGCGCTCGGCGCCGCCCTGCACGACGTGCTGGCCCGGCACGAGAGCCTGCGCACCATCTACCCGGCGTCGGCGGCCGGACCGCACCAGCGGATCCTCGCCGCCGCCGACGCCCCGCTGCCGCTGGACGTGGTGCCCGCCGGAGAGGACACCGTGCACACCGCCATCGCCGACTTCCTCGGCGCCGGATTCGACGTCACCGTCGACATCCCGGTGCGGGCACGGGTGTTCTCCTTCGGCCGCGACGACCATCTCGCCGTGCTGGTCGTACACCACATCGCCGCCGACGGCGGCTCCACCGGCCCGCTGGCCCGCGACCTGATGATCGCCTACGCCGCCCGCAGCCGCGGCGAGACCCCGGCGTTCGGACCGCTGCCGGTGCAGTACGCCGACTACACCCTGTGGCAACTCGACCGGCTCGGCGACCCGGACGACCCCGGCACCCTCGCCGCCGACCAGACCACCTACTGGCAGCAGCGCCTCGCGGGGCTGCCGGAGGTGCTGCCGCTGCCCACCGACCGGCCCCGGCCGCCGCAGCAGTCCTTCCGCGGCGACATCACCCGCTTCACCGTCGACGCCGATCTGCTCGCCCGGCTGCAGCAGCTCGCCGCCGTCCGGCACAGCACCGTGTTCATGACCGTGCACGCGGCGTTCGCGGTGCTGCTCGCCCGCCTGTCGGGCAGCGACGACATCGCCGTCGGCTCGCCGGTCGCCGGTCGCGGACACCGCGCCCTCGACGATCTGGTGGGCATGTTCGTCAACACCGTCGTGCTGCGCACCCCGGTGCCCGCGCAAGCGTCGTTCACCGAGCTGCTCACCGCCGTCACCGACAGCGACCTCGATGCCTTCGCGCACGCCGACCTGCCCTTCGACCGGGTCGTCGACGCGCTCGCCCCGACCCGCTCGACCGCACACTCACCGCTGTTCCAGGTCTCCATCGAATTCCACACCGCCGAACTGCCCGCGGTGGAACTGCCGCACCTGAGCGTGCAGGGCGTCGCCCTCGACCCGACGGTGTGCAACTTCGACCTCGAACTGCTCATCGGGGAGAACGCCGAAGGTGGCCTCGACGCCGCCTTCGTCTACGCCACCGACCTGTTCGACGCCGAGACGGTGCGTGGCTTCGCCGACCGGTTCACCCGGCTGCTGCACGCGATCGCCGCCGACCCGCACCGTCCCGTCGGCGATCTCGACCTGCTCACCACCGCAGAACACACCGCGCTGGTGCCCGCCATCGGACCGCAGGCCGAACCGGCGGTGCTGTGGCCGCACCTGCTCGACACCGCCGTTGCCACCGCCCCGGACGCGGTCGCGGTCGTCGACGACGACCGGCAGGTCACCTACCGCGAACTCGACGCCCGCGCGCACCGGCTCGCGCGGCGCCTGCTCGACCGCGGCGCCGGACCCGAACAGGTGATCGCCCTGGCGATCCCGCGCTCGCTCGAATCGGTCACCGCGGTGTGGGCGACGGTGCGCAGCGGCGCGGCATTCGTGCCGGTCGACCCCACCTATCCGGCCGACCGCATCGCCTTCATGCTCGACGACAGTGCCGCGCGCATCGGCATCACCGTCGCCGCGCACCGCGACGCGCTGCCCGACGAGGTGGACTGGCTCGTCCTCGACGACCTCGACCTCACCGCCGGGCCGCTCGCACCGATCGACGACGCGGACCGGCCGACGGTGCTGCGCCCGGATCATCCGGCCTACCTGATCTACACCTCCGGCTCCACCGGCCGCCCCAAGGGCGTGGCGGTCACCCACCGCGGCCTGGCCTCCCTCGCCCGGGAGGAACGCGACCGTCTGCAGGTCACCGCCGCGGCCCGGGTGTCGCATCTGGCGTCGCCGAGCTTCGACGCGTCGATCTTCGAGCAGATAATGGCGCTGTGCGCCGCGGCGACGCTGGTGATCGTGCCGCCGCACGTCTACGGCGGCGACGAGCTCGCCGCGGTGCTGCGCGCACAGCGGGTCAGCCACGCCTTCATCACCCCCACCGCGCTGGCCTCACTCGACCCGCACACCGTCCCCGAACTGCACACCCTGCTCGTCGCCGGCGAAGCACTCCCACCGGAGCTGGTGGCACGCTGGGCGCCGTCGCGGCGGGTGATCGACGCCTACGGTCCCACCGAGGCGACGATCATGACCTCCCTCGGCGAGCCGCTCACCGTCGGCGAACCCGTCACCATCGGCACCCCCAGCCGCGGTTTCCACGCCCTGGTCCTCGACGGGCGGCTGCAACCCGTCCCGGTCGGGGTGGCCGGGGAACTATATGTCGCCGGGCCGGGTCTGGCCCGCGGCTACCACGACCGGCCCGCGCTGACCGCCGCCCGGTTCGTGCCCGATCCCACCGGCTCGGGGGAGCGGATGTACCGCACGGGGGATCTGGTGCGGTGGACCACCGATCATCGCCTCGACTACGTCGGCCGCACCGACTTCCAGGTCAAGATCCGCGGCTTCCGCGTCGAACTCGGCGAGATCGACGCCACGCTGACCGCGCACCCGCAGGTGGTCTTCGCCCACACCCTCGGCCACACCGCCCCGTCCGGGCAGGCCGTGCCGGTTTCCTACCTCCGCCTCGCCCCTGATACCGACATCACCGCCGCCGAGGTGAAAACGTTCGTCGCGCAGCATCTTCCGCCGCACATGGTGCCGGCGGTGATCACCGTGCTCGACAACATCCCGCTCACCCCGGCCGGCAAACTCGACCGCGCCGCGCTGCCCGCCCCGGATTTCACCGCCCCGGTCGGGGACTACCGGGCGCCGCGCACCGACCTCGAAAAGCTCGTCACCGACCTGTTCGCCGAGCATCTCGGCCTCGACCGGGTCGGTGTCGACGACGACTTCTTCGACCTCGGCGGCACCTCGCTGCTGGCGACCCGGTTGCTACCGGCGCTCGGGGAACGACTCGGGCGGCGGGTGCCGATCGCGTCGATCTTCACCCATCCGACCCCGGCAGAACTCGCCGCACACCTGAGCAGCGGCGAGTCCGAGGAGAGCAACGGCATCGACGAGGCGTTCCGGGTGCTCGTGCCGCTGCGCCCCGGCACCGGCACCGCGCTGTTCTGCATCCATCCCGCCGCGGGGCTGGCCTGGCCGTACAGCGCCCTCGCGCACCGCCTCGACGACGACCGGCCGGCCTACGGTCTGCAGTTGCCGGCCCTGTCCGGTGGTCCGCGGCACGACACCATCACCGCGCTGGCCCGCCACTACGTGCGGGAGATCCGCCGGGTGCAGCCGCACGGCCCATATCACCTGCTGGGCTGGTCGCTCGGCGGGGTGGTCGCGCACGCCGTCGCCGTCGAACTGCGCCGCGACGGGGAGATCGTCGACACCCTCGCCCTGCTCGACAGCCACCTGATGGTCGGGGCGTCCCCGGCCGTCGGCACCCGCGACATGCTGCGCGATCTCGGGCTTCCCGTCGACGACGGTGAGCCGAGCTTCGAACACGCCGCCGCGGTGCTCGACGAGGCGTTCGGGGGCGGCACCGGCCTGACCGCCGCCCACCTCGAACGGCTGCACGCCGGGTCGACCGACACCGCCCGCGCCGCGCGGCGGCACGAACCGGACACCTTCGACGGGGACGCGTTGTTCTTCACCGCGGCCCGCTCGGAGACCCCGGTCCCGGCGGTGGCGGCCTGGCACAACGTGATCGCCGGCGAGATCCACCAGTACCGGCTCGACTGCGATCACCACGAGATGGTGAGTGCCCGGGCGGTAGAGACGATCGTCGCGGTGCTCTCGGCGCGGCTGACCGAGAGCGACGCGGCGCTGCGCCGGTGGGGACGAGTCGCGGTGCAGGTCGCCGGACGCAACGGGGACCGCCGGAACTGACCTCGACGCATCCGCCCACCGGGCCCGGATCTCTCAGCCGAGCCCGGTGAGCGCCGCCGGCGCCCATCCCGGCCAGCGCACCGCACCCACCGGCACCCCGCCGGCGAACCGCGCCACCACCACCGGGGTCCCGGACGCCGTGTCGTACACCGACGCCTGATCGGCGCGGCCGATCGCTTCGGCCACCAGCGGCCACAACCGCCGATAACGCGCCCGGATCTTGTCCTCGGGCACCGCATGCCCACCGGAGGCCACCCGGTGCTGTACACGCAGCACCGACATCGCCTCGGGCACCAGCATCACGTGCAGCACCACCGTGAACCCCACCTCGTGCGCGCGGTCGATCAACTCCAGCTTCGACGGATGCGAGAACACCGTCTCCGCAATGAACGACCGGCCCTGCCGCAGCAACCGGTCCCGCGCCGCCGCGGCGAGCTGCGCCGCCTCGTACGACATCTCCTCCGCCCGGTCGGGCCAGCGCTGCCGCGCGATCACATCCGCATTGACGAACACGCTGCGCGGCAGCAGGGGAGCGAGGGACAACTCGACGAACGTCGACTTGCCGGAACCGTTGGGACCGACGATCAGATCCAGACGCCTCATGCGTCGTCGAGCACCCGGCGACTACCGTCGGGACGCTGCTCGACCAGCCGGCCTTCGTCGTCGAGCACCACCGTGGTGACCCCACGCGCGGCGAGAATCTCGGCGTAGTCGGTGCGGGCCAGCCCGTCCGCCAGGCGCGCATCGATCTCCGCGTCGAACAGCCGTCCCTCGGCGGCGGTGAGCTCGCTCAGCTCCCGTGTCCCGGCCAGCGCCTCGTGCACCCGGTGCAGGGAGGCGGTCTCGTGGGCGGTCATCGCGCGGCCGATGCGGGCCCAGTACTCGAGTTGCTGGCGTCCGGTGCGGTTCTGGCGGCCGCCCTCGGCGATGGCGCTGTCGACGAGTTCGGCGTCGAAGCGGGTGACCTTGTCGGTGGATGACGTCATGACGGCCTCCTGATGTTGCAGTCTGCTACAAGCGTAGCTGTCTGCAACACGCCACGCACCCCCGAATCCTCCCGCCACCACCCGGTTCGTGACCTCCCGCTACGCACCGCCACCCGGATCGACACCCGATCGAACCCGAGCCGTCGCCGCGGAACCGGCCACGCGACCTACCGTGAGCGAGTACTCCCATCGCCAGGAGGTGCGTGATGACCACGGAGATGCACGAACCCGACCAAGCACGACTCGAGCAGACCCTCGGACAACTCGTCGTCGACATGGGTGCGGCCATGAACGGCGCACTGGTGCTCATCGGCGCCGAACTCGGACTGTGGCGCGCGCTCGACGAAGCCGGCCCGGTCAGCAGCGAACAACTCGCCGACCGCACCGGCATCCGCGAACGCTATCTGCGCGAATGGCTCTCCGCCGAGACCGCCAGCGGCTATCTCACCTACGATCCCGACGCCGGAACGTTCAGTCTGGCACCGGAACACGCCATGACCCTCGCCCGCGAGGACAGCCCCGTCTACCTGGCCGGCGGCTTCCACCTGATCGGCTCCGTGTACAAGGACCGCAGCCGCATCGCCGAACGCATCCGCAACGGCGAAGGTTTCGGCTGGCACGAACACGATCCCGAACTGTTCGTCGGCACCGAACAGTTCTTCCGCCCCGGCTACCGCGCCAACCTCGTCGACGTGTGGCTGCCCGCCCTCGACGGGGTCGTCGACACACTGCGCGCCGGCGCCACCGTCGCGGACATCGGCTGCGGCCACGGTGTCTCCACGACCCTGCTCGCGCAGGCGTTCCCGCAGTCCACCATCCGCGGCTTCGACTACCACGACGCGTCCATCGCGCGGGCGACGGAACTGGCCGCGGAGGAGGGCGTCGACAACGCCACCTTCACCGTCGCCTCGGCGACCGACTTCCCCGGATCCGACTACGACCTGATCTGCTACTTCGACTGCCTGCACGACATGGGCGATCCCGTCGGCGCACTGCGGTACGCGCGCGGCGCGCTCGCCGACGACGGCGCGGTGATGCTCGTCGAACCGTTCGCCCGCGACAGCCTGCCCGAGAACCTCAACCCGGTCGGCCGGATGTACTACGCCGCATCGACGGTGCTGTGCACCCCGTCGTCCCTCGACCAGCCGGTCGCGCTCGGGCTCGGCGCGCAGGCCGGGGAGCGACGGCTCGCCGATGTCGCGGCCGAAGCCGGATTCGGCACCTTCCGCCGCGCCACCGAAACACCCTTCAACCTCGTCCTCGAAGCACGCCCCTGAAACAGTCTCCGGGAAACCGGATCGGACTCATCGGCGACTACGGCGGCGCCGATAGGCGACGATCGGAGGATGGACCGCGTCACCCGACTCTCGCTCGCCCTGGACCGTCAGGACGGGCGGTGCCTGTGGTGTGGACGGGAGTTCGGGCAGCTGATCACCCCGACCACCGATCATCTGGTGCCGCGCCTGAAGGGCGGGCCGAGCATCACCGCCAACGAGGTCGCCGCGTGCCGACGCTGCAACGCCGACCGCGGACACATCGCGCCGGTCGAATGGCTCGACCGGTGCCGGCAGCGCGAGGGCTGGTCACCCGACGAGGAGCTGCTGTCACGACTGCTCGAGGAGCTCGCCGACGAACTCGTCCGGGTCGGTGGTCATCGCCGTGCCCGGGATTATCTGTCCGCGCAGTTGCGGCGGTTGCGGCGAGCGTCATAATGCACGGGAGGCGAGATTAATACGTCACTGTGACGTTTCTGGGTTTATCGTCCGAGGCGGAGGAGGGGAGTCCGCACCCTCGACCCGGCGGGACGCGACCCGCAGACAGGCCAGGACGAGCACTGCGACCCCGACGGCCACCGCGGACGCGACAGGCGAGCAGATCCCGCTCGCCGCCAGGAGCGTCCGCCGTCCACCCGAGTTCCTCGCACACCGCCGCAACGAAATACGCACCGACGACCGCCACGAGGGAGACCGAGATGCCGGACGGACCGGTACCGGCGACCACGATGGATACGACCAGTACCAGCGCAGCTGATACAAACAGTGCGACGATCAGCCACAGCGCGCGCGGCAGCGTGCACATGCGCCGCCGGGCCGACTCGCGCCCGCCGCCGGCGGCGAGGGCCGCAAGTGCCGGGCAGACGAACATCAACGCACTGACCGGCAGACGCGCACCGGTGATGTCGAATTCACCGTCGGTGAGTGCACCCCAGAGATAGAGCGGGACGGTGTTGATCGCGAAGACCACCCAGGAACGCAGGAGCCGTGGTTGCGTCACGGTCGACCTTCCCGGATCGCGTTGTCACTGCCGCGCCGATGATATCGACGCAGATAGGTGTCCACAGCGGGACCCGCTAGACCACGTGAAAACGTCACTGTGACGTTTTCACGACGGCTGGGCGGACAGGCAGGGGGCGAGGGCGGCGGGCCCGGAAGGTCGTATCGGGCGTCCGAGGCGGCGAACCGACACCAGGCGGCGGACCGGTCCAGGCACGGCGAATGCGCGGCAAGCTCGAGCGCCGGGAGCGCGTCGTGCGGCGCGGTTCGCACGTCGCACGAGGCGGAGGGAACAACGCGCGCCGGACGGCACGTCGCACGACGCGATGCAGTGCGTGCGACGACGGCTCGAATCTGCGGATCAGGGACGTCACTCGGCGGCATCGGGATTATCAGCGCCGAACCCCAGGTCACCGCCCATATCCAAATTGCCGATAATCTACATTATGTTAACTAGAGTGGAACCGGACCTCCTCCGGACAGGTGCGGCAGGGCGTCCGAGGCGTTCGGAGATCCCTGGTTCGCCCCGGATCGATGCGATGGGCCCCACCGCCTCTGGCTCGAGTCCGGCTCACCTCCGGACTGCGACCGGCCTGCCGGCGCCCGTGCCGGATCGAGCCGCCGATCCGCTCGACGCGCGTTCGGCCGCTCGTGCATCGGGTGCCATGCGGCAGCGACGCGCACACTGCACCGACCCACGGTTCACCGATGCGGCGTTGCGGCAGCACCGTGTGGTCGTCTCGCGTGCGCGTTGCGCGCCGCAGATCGCGCGGACGATGCGCATGTTGGTGGCGCGGGATCATCCCGTCCCCCGGGGTGCTGCGACCACCGATCGCCCCTTCTCGCCTCTTCCACATTTGATGGATAATCACCGTTATCCATGAATCGTGTTGGCTGCCAACGAATTTCACGCACACAGAGGTGAACGGTTCCATTGTGCCCCGCGCATGTCCCCTGCACAGCCGATCCGGTCCCGATCTCCTCGAACCTCGAGGGCGAGCCCGATCTCCGCACCGCATCCCACCGACACCAGCGCATGCCTTCCACCCCACTATGTGCCTGGGTCGGCACGATTCAGGGCCCCTTCTCCCCTGTCCGCCCGTCTCGTCAGCCGTGATGACGCCGGTACGCGGCCACCGCTCCCGGATGCAGCGGGACATCGGCCGTGACGATCAGCGACTGCCGGTCGAGGAACTGACTGCCGGTGGCCTGGGCCGGCACGAGTTCGGAGGCATGGTCGACGAGCAGATCCACCAGTGCGGCGGCGGCCTCGTTCGACACCGATGCCCCGGCGAGCAGCAGGTTGCCCAACCCGATAGTGGCGACGGCGTCCGGCTGCCCGTAGGTGCCGGGCTGGATGAGCACCGGTTCGTATCGCGGACCGAATCGGGCCCGCAGCGGTTCGAGGAGCACGGACAGATCGATCAGCCGCAACGGCACGCCCAGGTTCGCGAACGACGGGGTAGGAACACCACCCGCCCACAGCACCGCGTCGATCTCGCCGTCCACCAGCGCGCGACCGGCGTCGGCCATCGACAGGTGCACCCGGGTGACGGCTCCCGGCTCGGCGAGCCCGGCGACGGCGAGGATGCGTTCGCCGGTGAATTCGGCACCCGATCCGGGAGCGCCGAGGCTGATCCGTGCGCCCCGCAACTGGGCGATCTTCCGGATCGGTGAGTCCGCACGCACGGCCAACTGCATGTAGTTCTCGTAGACCCGTCCGATCGCCGTGAACCGCGCGCCCTCGTCGTGGGCACGCACCGCGACATCGGTGAGGGTCAACGCCAGCTCCGCATTCCCCGCCGTCAGCGCGGCGAGATTGGTGACCGACCCCGGGGTGCGTTCCGGCACTATCGCGATGGGCAGGCCCGCCCGGTCGGCGGCGGCCGCGGTGAGTTCGGCGAACTCCCAGAAGAACCCACCCTCCTCCCCTGCCGCCAGGATCAGTTCCTCACGCTCTCCGGTGCGCGTGCAGCCGGCGGCGGCTCCGCCCACCGCCAGCAGCGCGACGGACCGCAGGAGATCGCGGCGGGTGATCATGATGCCTCCGCGCGGGAGTCGGCGGGCAGGGTCAGGGTGACGGCCAGTCCGTGCGGGTCGGCGGCGGCGAGGTCGAGGGTGCCGCCGCCGGTCTCGACGAGCGCGACCGCGATGGACAGCCCGAGGCCGGTGCCGGGCCCGTCGGCTCGGGACCCGCGGAAGAACCGGGAGGTGAGGGCGCCGAGCTCATTGGGTGCGACTCCGGCGCCGTCGTCCTCGACGCGGATCCGGATGGTCCCGTCGTGGTGTCGGGTGGTGATGCGGACCCCGGTGGCCGCGCGGGCGTACTTGCTCGCGTTGCTGAGCAGCACATCGAGCACCTGAGCGAGATGGTCGGCGGAGAAGCCGGCCTGCAGGCGCTGCCCGGACGGTTCGTCCACGCTGACGGTCATACCGGCCTCGGCCAGGGCCTCGGACCAGGCATCCGCGCGGTCGGCGACGACGGCGCCGACATCGCACCCGTCGTGCCCGTCCGTCTCGGTGATATCGGTAGGTGATTCGGCGGTGGCGAGGGCGAGCAGGCCGTCGAGGATGCCGCCGAGCCGGTCGACTTCGACGGCCGTGCGCCGATAGGTCTCCACGCCGGTGGCGCCGACGTGCGGTTCGAGGGAGTCGAGTCGGATGTGCAGGGCGGCGAGCGGGTTCCGGAGTTGGTGCGCGGTGTCGGCGATGAGCTGTCTCTGGACGCGGGTGGACGTGCGGACCGCCTCGGACATGGTGTCGAAGGCCTGCGTGAGTTCCCGGACCTCCGGGGGGCCGTGATGCCGGACCGAGGTGGTGGTGTCCCCGGTCCGGGAGCGTGGATGCAGCGCCGGGACGCTGTCGGTGAGCGCCGCGACCCGCGCGGTGAGCGCGGTGAGCGGGCGGACCGTCCACCGTGACAGGGCGGTCGCGAGGATGGTGACGAGCACGAGCGCCGCCGCTGCGCCGGTGACGATGAGCAGCCACGAGGTGCGGATGTCGTGGCGGGCGGCGTCGGTGGACACGTCGACGACGACGGCTCCTTCGACCTGGGCGCCGGTACCCACCGGCACGGCGAGCAGTACCCGGTGCGGGGACCACGGGGTCAGCGGACCGCCGATGCCCTGTTTCTGGTTGCGCAGACCGGCGGTGATCGCCTCCGGCACACCGGGGTCGGTCGGGGTCAGGCCCGCGCTCGCGCGGGGTGCGCCGCGCGCGTCGACGATCAGCACGCCTTCGTCGTAGAGCCGGTGGTAGCGGGTGACCTCCTCGTCGAGCAGGGCGGTGCTGCCGGGGGCGCGCATCTGGACGGCGAGGGTGGCGAAGTGGTGGGCGTCGGCTTCCCGGTTCGCTCCCAGGACGGCGGTGCGGCCGGCGCTGGTGGCGAGAGCGAGCGGTACGGCGAAGGCGACGACGGCGACGGTCGCGAAGACGAGCAGCACCGCCAGGACGCGTCGCTGCATGTCAGCCGCCCCACCGGTAGCCGTAGCCGCGGATGGTGGAGATGAGTCCGGGGCGGGCGAGTTTGGCGCGCAGCCCGGTCATGTGCACGTCGAGCGACCGGGAGATCGCCACATAGGCGTCGCCCCACACGGCGTCCATGAGTTGTTGGCGGCTGACCGCGGCGCCGGAGCGGGCGACGAGGACGGCGAGCAGGTCGAATTCCTTCGGGGTGAGGGTGACCGGTTCGCCGCCCACCTCCACTTCGCGGGCGTCGAGGTCGACGACGACGTCGCCGGCGCGGACGATGCGGGAGGACTCGGACAGCGCGCGGCGCCGTTGGGTGACGACGTCCACGCGGGCGAGCAGTTCGGCCAGGCGGGCCGGTTTGACGAGGTAGTCGTCGGCGCCGCCGCGCAGGCCGCGTACCACCGAGCGTTCGTCGCCGCGCGCGGTGAGGATCACGACGGGGACGTCGTTGACGGCCCGCAGTTGCCGGAGCACCTGCAGGCCGTCGGCGTCGGGCAGGCCGAGGTCGAGGATGACGACGTCGAGGTCGCGGTGTCCGAGGAGCAGGTCGGCGCCGCGCCGCATGCGGATCGGCCGGTGGCCGTGGGAGGTGAGGGCTTCGACGAGGGCGTCGCCGACGCCGTCGTCGTCCTCGACCACCGCGATCTGCACGTGGGTCCCTTTCGGTCAGTGTCGCGAGGTGGCCAGGTCGGCGTGCTCGTCGGGGGTGTCGGTGTGGGTGCTCGTGCGGTCGGTGCTCGTGCGGTCCAGGGGTGAGCCGTCGGAGGTCTCCCGCATGAAGAAGTACACGACGAGCGAGACGGCGATGCAGCCGGTCACGTAGTAGAAGAATAGCGATTCGTGGCCGGCGCGCTTGAGCGCGAGTGCGACGGTTTCGACGGTGCCGCCGAAGATCGCCAGGGTCAGCGCGTAGGGCAGGCCGACGCCGAGCGCGCGGACCTTGGTGGGGAACAGTTCGGTCTTCACGATGGCGTTGACCGAGGTGTAGCCGGTGACGACGGTCAGGCCGAGCATCATCAACCCGAACGCGATCAGCGGGTTCGTGGTGCTGCCGAGGATCGTCATCAACGGGACGGTGAGCACGGTGCCGCCGACCCCGAAGAAGATGAGCAGTTTGCGGCGGCCGATGCGGTCCGACAGGGCCCCGCCGATGGGTTGCAGGACGATGAACACCAGCAGGGCGGCGAAGTTGATCCAGGCGACGGTGTCCTTGGAGATGCCGGAGGTGTTGATCATGTATTTCTGCATGTAGGTGGTGTAGGTGTAGAACGCCACGCAGCCGCCGAGGGTCAGCGCGCACACCAGTAGGCATTCGCGGGGGTACTGCAGCAGCATCCGGATGCCGCCCTGCTCGGGCGTGCTCTCCGGCCGGTCGGTGGCGCTCTTGGCCGCGACTTCCTCGGTGAACGCTTCGGATTCGTCCATGGTGCGGCGCAGCCACATCACGGCGACGGCGGCGACGGCGCCGATGACGAACGGGATGCGCCAGCCCCACGCCTGCATGGCCTCGGCGGAGAGGGTGAGCTGCAGGACGATCTGGACGCCGAGGGCGATGAGCTGTCCGGCGACGAGGGTGACGTACTGGAAGCTCGAGTAGAACCCGCGGCGTCCGGGTGAGGCGACCTCGGCGAGATAGGTGGCGCTGGTGGCGTATTCACCACCGACGGACAGTCCCTGCATCATGCGGGCGAGGACGAGAAGAAGGGGTGCGGCGAGTCCGATGGTCGCGTAGTCCGGGGTGACGGCGATGATGAGGGAGCCGACGGCCATGACGGTGACCGACAGGGTCAGCGCCGAGCGCCGTCCGCGCCGGTCGGCGTAGCGGCCCATGATCCAGCCGCCGATCGGTCGCATGAGGAATCCCACGGCGAAGATCGCTGCGGTGGACAGCAGTTGGGCGGTGGGGTCGCCTTCGGGGAAGAATTCCTTCACGAAGTAGACGCTGAACGCGGCGTAGACGTACCAGTCGTACCACTCGATCAGGTTGCCGACCGAGCCTTTCAACACGTTGCCGATGACTCGGCGTTCGCCCGTCGAGGTGGTGCTCACCCGGGACTCCTTTCGCTGCGTGGATCTGTGCGCTCCCCACAGTGGTTCGGGTCACAGTGGTTGCGGAAGGGTCTGTGGTGGTTCCTAACACTCCCTTAGGAATGTGGTCGGGACGGGTGGGATCGGCGTGGCGCGCGGGGTGCCGCTCCCCCGCTGTGCCGGTCGGAGGTTCTACGGTGGTCGACGTGACGATCCCCGCATCGAGTTATCTGTTCCAGGCCCGGACGTTCGTGAGCGGTTCCCGTAAGTGGCGGTTCGAGGCGGCGTTGGCGACGGCGCGGGTCTGCGAGCGGTTCGAGCGGCCGTACCCGAAGTCGGTGCGGAGGTGGGCGCACACCGCGTACGACATGTTGCGGATGGATGCGCCGGAGGTCGCTGCCGAGTTCGGGCCGCCGTCGTTCTGACCCCGGGCGCTCACGCGACCCGGGTGCCCGGTGTCTTCGGTGGCCGGTACTGTGCAGCACAACTCGATCACGATGTCTGCGGGGCGAGGAGGGGGCCGATGAACCCTGCGATATGGCTGACACCCGGGCAGTTGGCGGACCGTTCCGGGGTGGCGGTCTCGGCGCTGCACTACTACGAGTCGCGTGGTCTGATCACCAGTCGCCGCACCTCGGGCAATCAGCGGCGTTATCGTCGCGACACGCTGCGCAAGGTGGCGTTCATCAAGGTCGCGCAGGGTGTGGGGGTGTCCCTGGAGGAGATCAAGGATGCGTTCGATTCGTTGCCGGACAGTCGTGTGCCGACGACGGAGGACTGGGCGCGACTGTCGCGGGCGTGGCACGACCGGCTGACCCGCCGCATCGAGGATCTCACCGCGTTGCGCGACAGTTTCACCGATTGCATCGGCTGCGGGTGCCTGAGTTTGGCGTCGTGTCCGCTCGCGAATCCCGGTGACGTGCTCGGGCAGCAGGGTCCGGGTCCGCGGCGGCTATCGGTGCACGACGACGATGCGCCGATGGAGTCGGCGCCGCGCGCGGAGTCGTCCGGCTGAGGTCATGCGGTCAGGTGCGCGCGGCTTCGATCTGCTGCACGAATCGGGCGGTGGCGTCGGCGATGTTGCGGGGGTGGGAGCGCGGCGACCAGTGCCCGGCGTCGAGTGGGTGGATGCGCAGGTCGGTGACCCAGCGGGGGGTGTCCTCGTAGCCGACGGGGCGTACGGCTCGGTCGCGCAGGTTCTGGATCAGCTGGACCGGGACGTCGGTGTGCCGCTCGCGGGGTCGGGCGAGCCGCGTGCGGATGTTCGCCCGGTACAGGGACAGTCCGTGCACCATGTCGTCGGCGAGGGTCGGGGCGACGGGGGCGATCGCGGCGGGGTCGGTGCGGTCGAAGAACCCGACGAAGGCCGGCCAGTGGCGGGCGAGCGGGCCGCGCAGCACCGGATTCGGCAGACCGGGGATCTGGAAGGCGAGGGTGTAGGCGGAGGCGAGAGCCTGTTCGGCGGGGCCGAGTGGGCGTTTGCGCCGGAGACGGCGGCGCATCCACAGGCCGAGATGGTCGAGGTTGGGGCCGGAGATCGAGGTGTAGGAGGCGATGCGCTCGCCGGCGTCGGGTTCGCACACCGCTTCCCAGCACAGCACCGCGCCCCAATCGTGGCCGAGTAGGTGGACCGGGTCGTTCGGGGCGAGGGCGTCGATGACGGCGTGCAGGTCGGCGGCGAGGTGCTCGAGCCGGTAGTGCGCCACCGCGCGGGGGACGGTGGAGGCGCCGGCGCCGCGGTTGTCGTAGCGCAGGATGCGGAAGTCGTCGGCGAGCAGGGGTGCGACGCGGTCCCACAGGGCGTGGGTGTCGGGCCAGCCGTGGACGAGGACGAGGGTCGGTCCGTGCGGGTTGCCTTCTTCGACGACGTGGAGTCGGACGGGCCCGTTGGTGACGGTGTGGGTGGTCATGGTCGTCCTGTGGTCATGGTTGTCCTGGCGTCTCGGGGGCCGGTGGGTGGTCGCCGGTGGGCCGGGTGAACAGTGTGCGGCGGCGCAGGCTGCTGGCGATGGCGAAGAGGGATTCGGAGACGGAGGTGGGCCGGCCGTGGCGGCGCTGGACGAGATGTCCGAGGGCGGACAGCAGTCCGGCGCCGAGGGGGACGGCGAGGACGAACAGGATCCGATGTCGGAGTGGGCTGCCGCGCAGCATCGACATGGGAGGCCTCCTTCGATACCGGCCACTGTATTTGTGACCAACGGTAACACTATTTCCGGTGATGGGAACCACTCCTGATGTTTCGCGACGGTCCCGCGCGTGCATCCCTCCCGAAGGCGACAAGGGACGGGACAGCGCATGAGAGTTCTCGTGATCGGTGCCTCCGGCTACGTCGGCAGCCGGGTCGTCCCCGCCTTCCTCGCTATCGGCTGCACCGTGCGCGCCGCCGCTCGGAACCCGACGGCCTTGCGACGCTTCTGGTGGCACGACCAGGTCGAGACCGCGCGAGTGGACGTCACCGCCGCGCACACTCTCCCACCGGCGTTCGACGATGTCGACGTCGTGGTCTATCTCGTGCACGGGATGCGCTCGGCGCACTTCCGGGACCTCGACCTGGCAGCGGCCCGCACCGTCCGGCACGCGGTCGATGCCTCTCCGGTGACGCGTGTCGTCTACGTCTCCGGGTTCGTCCCCGAGTGTGCGCCGGACGCGCTGTCCGAGCATCTGCTCTCGCGTTGGGAGGTCGAGCAGGAACTGTCCCGCTCCCGCCGCACGGTGATCACGCTGCGAGCCGGGATGGTGCTCGGCTCCGGGTCGACGAGCTTCGAGGTGCTCGGCCAACTCGCGGGGCGCCTACCCGTCACCGTGGTACCGGATTGGATGGAGTCGCGGGTCGAGCCGATCGCGGTCGTCGACCTGGTCGCCGCGGTGCTCGGGGCGGCCGTCGCGGACACTCCCACGGACTCGTTCGATGTGGGCTGCGGACAGTCGCTGCGTTATCCCGAGTTGCTCCGCCTCTACGGGCAGGTCACCGGCATGCCGCGCGCCCAGGTCACCGTCGCCGGATTGCCGGGCGCGGTGATCCGCCGGTTCGGCTCGTGGTTGACGGAGGTGCCGTCGGGAACCGTGGCGGCGTTGATGGAGAGCCTGCGGCACGACATGACGGCCCGCGATCGTCGGTGGATCGGCCGCCTGGCCCCGGCTGCTCATCGGCCGTTGGGGATCGTGCAGGCGTTGCAGCGCGCGGTGCTGCCCACCGATGCGGGTGTGCCGTGCGCGCAGCGGGACCCGATGGGTGCGCTGCCCGGAGACCCGGAGTGGGCGGTCGCCGCCGCGGAGGCGCGCCGATACTCCGCCGTGGGGATCCCCCCACGCCGCCGTCCGTCGGTGTAGCTTCACGACATGCCCCGTCCGGATCCGGCGTCACCGAACGATTCCCGCAGGCGGCACGAGGACCGCGAACCGCACACCGCCGGGTTGGCGAGCAAACTCAACTGGCTGCGGGCGGGTGTGCTCGGCGCGAACGACGGCATCGTCTCGACCGCGGGACTGGTCGTCGGTGTCGCGGCCGCGACGGCGAACGAGTCGGCGATCCTCACCGCCGGTGCGGCCGGGCTGGCCGCGGGGGCGGTGTCGATGGCGCTGGGCGAATACGTGTCGGTGAGCGCCCAACGCGACACCGAGCGCGCGGCGCTGTACACGGAACGTCGCGAACTCGCCGCCATGCCGGAGGCCGAACTCGCCGAACTGGCCGCGCTGCTCGAGGGGAAGGGCTTGTCGGCGGTCACGGCGCGTGCCGCGGCGGAGGAGTTGACGGCGCGGGACCCGCTGGCCGCGCACGCCGAAGTGGAGTTGGGGATCGACCCGACCGAACTCGCGAATCCGTGGGTGGCGGCGTTGTCGTCGGCCGTGTCGTTCACCCTGGGGGCGCTGGTGCCGCTGCTGATGGTGGTCGCGGCGCCCGACACGGTGCGTATCCCGGTGACGTTCGTGGCGGTGTTGTGTGCGCTGGCGGCGACGGGATCGATCAGTGCGTGGCTCGGCCGCGCCCGGCGGGGCCGGGCGGTGGTGCGGGTGGTGTTCGGTGGTGCGCTCGCGATGGTGGTGACCTACGGGGTCGGCCAGTTGTTCGACACCGTCGTGTAGCGGTGCGCAAGCCCGGCGTCCCCGCTCCGCGGCCCGTGCCGGTCCGCGGGGCGGGGTGTACCGAGCGGTGCGTCAGTCGACCGGGCCGAGCGCGGGAGCGGTCACGAAGCTCAGCGCGTCGTTGCCGGCGAGATGGTTGTCGATGATGCGCTCGATGGCCTGCCGCCATTCCTCCCGCACCGTCCCGGCGTCGTCGCCGGCATCGAGTCTCTGCAGGATGTTGTGCTGCGCAACGTGATAGGCCATGGGCGTGTCGATGTCGAAGGTCGGTAATGCCATGGCCCAGCACCCTACGTCCGAACCACCTGTGGCCCAAACCTCCGGTTCCGGCCGTGCACAACGGCCGGAACCGAACCCACCCCCGATCCATACCATCGGATAATCGACTATCCGATGGTATGTTCCGGGGATGGCATCGGTTGACGTCGCGTCCGGCTGGCCCGCGGTCACCTACGAACAGCACCCGTGGGTGAGCAGCGATGCCTACGGCTCGCGGCGGGAGAAACGCCTGACCACCGGCCCCTACCGCGCCGCGGTCCCCCCGCTCATCGCCCACCGGCCCCTCCCGCTCGACGGCGAACTGCAGGCCCTCACCGAGGAAGCCGCGACGGAACTGACCCGCTTCGATGTCGAGGTCGGGCACATCACCGCCCCGTTCGCCTCCATCTTGCTGCGCACCGAGAGCGCGTCGAGTTCGGAGATCGAGAACCTCTCCAGCGGGGCGCGGCAGATCGCGCTCGCCGAACTCGGCGAACACGCCTCCCGCAACGCTCGCCTGATCGTCGGCAACGTGCGGGCGATGCGCGCGGCGCTCGAGCTGTCCGATGCGATCGACGCCGCCGCGATCCTGCGGATGCACCACGCGCTGCTCGAGTACGACGATCCGACCATCGCGGGACGGTGGCGCACCCAGCAGGTGTGGATCGGCGGGGGCAGCCTGGGCCCGCACACCGCACAGTTCGTGCCCCCGCACCACGCGCGGGTGCCCGAGCTGATCGACGACCTGGTGGCCTTCGCCCACCGGGTGGATCTGCCGGTGGTCGCGCAGATCGCGGTCGCGCACGCCCAGTTCGAGACCATCCACCCGTTCCCGGACGGCAACGGCCGGGTGGGCCGCGCGCTGATCCAGGCGATGTTGCGCGGCGGGCAGCTCACCCGCAGTGTCGCCGTGCCGGTCTCGGCGGGCCTGTTGCACAACACCGGGGAGTACTTCGATGCGCTCGGCGCCTACCGCGCCGGGGACATCGGGCCGATCGTGCACTCGATCGTCGACGCGTCGTTCGCGGCGGTCGCCAACGGCCGCACGCTCGTCGCCGATCTCGAGGCGGTACGCGAGCTGTGGCGGTCCCGGGTGACGGCGCGGCGGGATTCGGCAGTGCACCGGCTCTCGGACGTACTGCTGCGCCAGCCGGTGATCGACAACCGGTCGGCCGCCGCGGCCTTGTCGGTGACCGGCGCCAACGCGCAGATCGCCATCGATCGGCTGGTGGACGCGGGGATCCTCACGCAGATCACCGAGGGGCGCCGCAATCGCATCTGGCAGGCCAAGGATGTGGTGCGGGTGCTCGACGAGTTCGCCGCGCGCGCCAAACGCCGCCGCGACTGACCTCCTCGGTATCGATCGCCCCGGCGACGGTCGGTTCGGGGTCGATCAGCCCGGGATGTCGCGCGGGTCGTGACCGTAGGTGTTGCGTTCGCCGATCGTCCCGTCGAGGTTGTGGACGAGGTGTTCGACCTTGCGGCGGCGCGCCTCCTCGCGGCCGGCGGCGACGGCCTCCTCGCGGGTGGGATAGGTGCCGAGCAGGTCGCTCGAGCCCTCGATGCGGTTGTGCCAGGATCCGTCCTGGTGGAACGTCTCGACATCGCCTGCGGGCATGGGGTGCTCCTCTCCACGAACGGTCGGTTGTCCATCGCGTACCCGGCGCCGGTCTCCCCGAATCCGGACGCGGTCCCTGCTGTCCCGTCGGTCCCTGCTGTCACACTGGACTCGCACATCTGTACGAGCGGATCTTCACGGGAGGGGCATCGTGGTGGGCAGCGCGACCGAGCCGGGATTGTCGGACTGGATCGGGTCGTATCTGGAGACCTTGCAGACCGCGAAACGGTCTCCGCACACCATCAAGGCCTACCGGCTCGACCTGCACGCGGTGCGCGCGCATCTCGCGGCGACTGCCGCCGTGCCGGAGGACGCGTTGACACTCGGGGACGTGACGGTACGCGGGCTGCGGTCGGCGTTCGCGGCGTTCGCCGCCGAGCGGCAGCCGGCGTCGGTGCGCCGCGCCTGGTCGGTGTGGAACAACTTCTGCAACTTCCTCGTCTCCGAAGGGGTGTCGGAAGGCAACCCGATGGCCTCGATCGCGCAGCCCAAGAAACCACAGCACACCCCGAAAGCGTTCTCCCCCACCGCGATCAACCAACTCGTCGACACCGTCACCGTGGAGGCGCAACGCCCCGCGGAGTCGGCGCGGGACTGGCCGCAACGCGATCTCGCGCTCATCGCGACCCTGCTGCTCACCGGGATCCGCTCCGACGAGTTGATCCGGCTCGATGTGGGCAGCATCCTCGGTGGCTGCCGGGCACCGGTGCTGCGGGTGCTCGGCAAGGGCGCGATCGAACGGGAGATCCCCCTCGAAGACAGCTGGACGGCGATCGTCACCGCCTATCTCGAGGAACGCTACGCCCGCTTCCCCGCCGCGCGGCGCCGCACCCGCGACCGCGACGAGTTGCCCGTGTGGGAGCGGCACGACCCGGCCGACCCGCTGTTCGTCGGCGCGGACGGCAAACGCATCACCCGCGGCACCCTGCAGTACCGGGTGCGGCGCATCTACCGCCGCGCGGGTATCGAGTCCGAACGCAAACGCGGTGCGCTCGCCCACGCGCTGCGGCACACCTTCGCGACGAGCCTGGCCGACAGCGGCGCAACGATGGTCGAGTTGCAGCAGCTGCTCGGGCACCGGTCGTTGCAGACCGTGCAGGTGTACACCTCGGCGACCAACGATGCGGTGCGGCACGCCGCCCGGCACAACCCCGTCTACGGGCTGCTCGGGTCGCTCGGCGACGGGCCGGGCTAGCTCGTCGGTTGCGCTGTGGGCGGGCGCGGCAACTGCAAGACTGGGGACAAGATCCATCCGGCAACGTGAAGGAGCATCCATGAGCGTCGAGCAGACCGAACCCCGCCGTCATCGTGTGGTCGTGATCGGATCCGGTTTCGGTGGGCTGTTCGGGACCCAGGCCCTGGCTCGTGCCGATGTGGACGTCACGCTCGTGGCGCGCACCACCCATCACTTGTTCCAGCCGTTGCTGTACCAGGTGGCCACGGGCATCCTGTCGGTCGGCGACATCGCCCCCGCGACCCGCATGGTGCTGCGCAAACAGAAGAACGCGCAGGTGCTGCTCGGGGACGTCGAGAGGATCGACCTGGAGAACCGGACGGTGACCTCCCGGTTCCTCGAGCGCTACACCACCACGCCCTTCGACAGTCTCATCGTCGCCGCCGGCGCCGGCCAGTCCTACTTCGGCAACGACCAGTTCGCCGAGTTCGCGCCGGGCATGAAGACCATCGACGACGCCCTCGAGCTGCGCGGCCGGATCCTCGGGGCGTTCGAGCAGGCCGAACTGTCCCACGATCACGACGAACGCGCCCGGTTGCTGACCTTCGTGGTGGTCGGTGCCGGTCCGACCGGGGTGGAGCTGGCCGGGCAGATCGCCGAGCTCTCACGCCGCACCCTCAAGGGCACCTTCCGCAACATCGATCCGACCGAGGCGCGGGTGGTGCTGCTCGACGGCGCCTCCGATGTGTTGCCGGTCTACGGCGGCAAACTCAGCCGCAAGGCCCGTAACACCCTCGAGCGGCTCGGGGTGGAGATCCAGCTCGGCGCGATGGTCACCGATGTCGACGCCGACGGTCTCGTCGTCAAGGAGAAGGACGGTTCGCAGCGGCGCATCGAGTCGCAGTGCAAGGTGTGGTCGGCGGGCGTGTCGGCCAGTCCGCTCGGCAAGCAGCTCGCCGAGCAGTCCGGGGCGCAGGTCGACCGGGCGGGGCGGGTGGAGGTGCTGCCTGATCTGACATTGCCGGGGCATCCGAACGTGTTCGTCATCGGCGACATGATGTCGCTGAACAAGCTGCCCGGTCTGGCGCAGGTGGCGATGCAGGGCGGCAAGTACGCGGCCCGGCAGATCATCGCCTCCCTCGACGGCGCCGACCCGACCCATCGGGAACCGTTCAAGTATTTCGACAAGGGCAGCATGGCGACCATCTCGCGGTTCAGTGCGGTCGCGAAGGTCGGCAAACTCGAGATCAGCGGGTTCCTCGGCTGGGTGGCGTGGTTGTTCATCCACCTGCTGTATCTGGTGGGGTTCTCGTCGAAGCTGTCGACGCTGTTGTCGTGGGCGCAGGCGTTCTTCTCCACCGGCCGCAACGAGATGGCCGCGACCGAACAGCAGGTGTTCGCGCGGATCGCGCTCGAGCACATGCGCGCGGACGAACCCGACGGCGACTCGCAGAACGGCGAGAGCGCGACGAAGGACGGGGACCGCTCCGCACAGGCGCCGGCCGGGCAGGGCCGCGGCGGGACGCAGGCTGCGGGCTGACCGTCGGCGCTCCGGCCGGGCGCGGTGTCCCGGCCGGAGCCGCCCGGCTACAGGGTCAGTGCCCGATGCGGTCCGCGTTCGTGATGTTCGCCAGGCGCACCTGTCCCTGCGCGACGAGACGGTCCTGCTCGTCGACGATCTCCACCCGCCACACCTGCTGGGTGCGGCCGCGGTGGACCGGGGTGCCGGTCGCGGTGAGGACCCCTTCGCGGGTGGCGCGGAGGAAGTCGGTGTTGTTGTTGACCCCGACGACGTTGCCCTTGTCCCCCAACCAGTTGGCGCCGGCGACGCTGGCGACGGTCTCGATCACCGCGCAGTACACCCCGCCGTGCACGATGCCGTAGGGCTGGTGCTGCGTGGGGGTGATCGTCCACCGGGCTCGCGCGAGATCGGGGCCGAGTTCGACGAACTCGAGGCCGAGGGCAGTGTTGAAGCCGGTGTCGTTGACGGCGTTGATCGCCTGCACGTCGTGCTGGGCCGGGGCGGAGGTGGACTGGTCGCTCATACGGGCTTCCCTTGTTCGTGCGTGGTCTCGACCGGCCGCCGGGACAGGTGGCCGTCGAACGATGGTAGGACATGGCGGTTTTCGGCCGGCCCACCTCCGACCGTGGCAAGCGGGGTGGTCACTGCAGGGTCACCAGCAGCGCGTAGGCGACGATCGAGTGGCCGTCGGGGATCGGCCCGAACCGGTGCACGGTCCGCGGGCCCTCGTACTCGACGCCGTACCAACCCGCGTCCGCGGTCGGAATCCTCCTGGTTCGTTGGATCACCGGATGCCGTTCGGCGACCCGGGCGCGCCCGTGCGGGCGGGTGCGGTACAGCATCCACAGATAGCGGTCCCACACCAGATGCCCCGTGAGCACGACGTCGCCGAGGGTGTCGAGCTGCGGTGGCAGCACGGTGGTGAAGCCGTGACCGAGATGGGCGAGCAGCTCGACCCGATCGTCGACGGTGACCTGCTCGACCCGGGCGGGCACGTGCCGCGCGAGTTCGCGGATGCAGTCGCTCGCGCCGGGGGTGGTCCAGGAGGTGGTCGGTTCACACACCTGGCCGGGAGCAGGCGGGTCGGGCCACGGTTCGAGGTCTTCGATCATCCACAGGGTGGTCATCTCTCGGTGCTTCCCAGGACGCGGTCGAGAAGATGCTCGACGAGTTCGAGCGGCGTCCGTGAGGTCGAGTATCCCTGCAGCATGCCCTGCGCCAGCCCTCCCGCTGCCATGACGACGAGATCGGCGTCCGCTTCCGGATCACCGGCGTCCTCGCCGGTGCGTGTCCGCCGGAGTTGGTCGGCGACGATGGTCGCCAGG
This sequence comes from Rhodococcus sp. Chr-9, assembly GCF_000801125.1. Taxonomy (NCBI): domain Bacteria; kingdom Bacillati; phylum Actinomycetota; class Actinomycetes; order Mycobacteriales; family Nocardiaceae; genus Rhodococcus; species Rhodococcus sp. Chr-9. The sequence continues at coordinate 48,205 of NZ_JTIZ01000099.1, read as the reverse complement.
GCGCGCGGCGCCGCGAAGGTGTCCTCGGCGGTGATGCCCTCGCCGGTGATCGCGGACCATCCGAACGCGCCGAGCACCGGGGTCTCCTCGCGTCGTTGCTCGTCGAGGGCAGCAGTTCCGTCAGGACCGCGCGGATCGCCTCACGGGGGGTGGCGTCGGGGCCGAGTTCGCTCCGGCGTCGTGTGAAGCGGGCACCGGCGTCGTCCATGACCGAATTGCCGTGCACGCCGGGCGCGGGGTGCTCCGGACACACGACGGCGGGCCCCACATGGATGTGAGGCCCGCCGCGGGAAGGGACCGGGAGTCACTGCAGCCCTCAGGACTCCGCTGCGGTCCGGCAGTCGGAACGGATTCGATTATAGGGAAGGCTGCCCTAATCCGGCAAGGCCTCGGACCGGATAGCCGGCGGCGACGAAGGCGTCGAGCAATGCCTGACCGCGGCGCGCGGCGGTACGGCGGGAGGCACCACCGAGCACGGGTAGCTGGGCGGCGCCGGTGACGACGGTGCGCCCGACGATCGCCCAGAAGCGGTTCCGGTCGAGCGGGACGAGGGACCGCAGCGCGAGATGGACGGCATCGAGAGCGGTCGCGGCGCGGTGCGCGGTCCACACCGCCATCGCCTGCTCGCACGGCAGCACCACCACGTCGCGTTCCCCGACGGCGCGGTCCTCGGGCAGCACCCGCAGGGTGTCGTCGGCGAGACCGGCCCAGTCGATGCAGCCGTCGCTGTCCTGGTGCAGCCACAGATTATCCAGACCCGGATCCCAGACGCGGCCCTCGAGGGCGTAGGGGGCGAGGACGCGGCCGACCACGGCGTGGATGAGGGCGCCGGCGACCTGCTCGACGGCGATGCGCGGGTCCTCGGTGTCGAGCAGGGCACGGTCGTAGAGCGCCTCGATGCGCTGCTGGCGTTCACCGCCGCCGAGGAACCACCAGCGGCGGCGGGGTTCTTCGTCGATACAGGCCACCGCATACACGCGCGGGGCTCCCGCAGCGAGTGCGCGCAGCCGAGCGCGCGTGTCCTCGAACGGGCGGACGGGTGCCGCCGTGGGCGGCAGCAGCAGCGTCGTCATCCGACACCTCCTGATCGACGGTGAATCTTGATTAGGTAAGCCTAACCATTGCATCCGGGGGTGGTGTGCGCAACCCCATCCCCTACTCCCGTCGGCACATAGGATTCCGTAACCTAACTCCGAAGGCCTTCGCGTTCCCCACGATCCGCGACGACCCGAACCGCACCACCGCCTTCCCGAGGAGCACCCCGCGCCCGTGACCGTCACCCCACACGCCCCACCGGACGCCGACCCGACCGCTCCGCCCCGCCCGGGACGCCGGATCGCCGCCGTCCTGTGCGACCTCGCGCTCCTCGCCATCCCCCTGCTCATCGGCGCCCTCGTCGTCGACACCCTCGCCGACGCCAACGGCGGCGGCCAGACCGACCGCATCGTCTTCGGCGGCGCCGCCCTGGCCGCCGCCGCCGGACTGCTGTGGTGGAACCACGGCTACCGCGCCGGCCGCACCGGCCAAAGTCTGGGCCTGCAGTGGACCGGGCTCGTGCTGCGCGACCGCGCCACCACCGGACCGGCCGGCACCCGCCGTGCCCTGCTGCGCCGCGGCACCGAGATCGTCACCGAACGCCACGCCCGCCACGACGAGTTCACCCCGCGCCCCACCGACGGCAACGTCGCCGCCCTGCGCCGCCGGCGCCTGCTCGGCCTGGCCGCGCTGCTCGTACTGCTGGTGCTCGGCGCGCTCGCCAGCATCGCCGTCGGCGCCCGCCCGATGACCTTCGCGGAGGTCTTCCACGCCCTCGTCGTCAACGACGGCTCCGAAACCGACGTGATCGTGCATTCGCTGCGCATCCCCCGCACCCTGCTCGCGCTGCTGGTCGGCACCGCGCTCGGCGTCGCCGGCGCACTGATCCAGGGGCACACCCGCAACCCGCTCGCCGACGCCGGTCTGCTCGGCATCAACGCCGGCGCCGCCTTCCTGGTGGTGCTGTCGATCTACCTGTTCGGGCTCTCCACCCCGGCGCAGTATCTGTGGTTCGCCTTCGCCGGGTCCGCGCTCGCCAGCATCGTGGTGTTCGGATTCGCGTCCATCGGCAACGGCGGCTCGAGTCCGCTCAGTCTCGCGTTGGCGGGCGCGGCGGTGGCGTTCTTCCTGCAGGCGATGATCCAAACCATCGTGCTGCTCGACCAGACCAGCCTCGACGGCTACCGCTTCTGGGTGGTCGGCTCCGTCGCCGGCCGCGGCATGGACGTCTTCTGGCAGGTGTTGCCGTTCATCGTCGTCGGACTGCTCGTCGCGCTCGCCTCCACCCCGGCCCTGAACCTGCTCAGCCTCGGCGAGGACGTCGCCCGCTCGCTCGGCACCAACGTCGTCACCACCCGGGTGATCGGCATCGCCGCGATCACCGTGCTCACCGGCGCCGCCACCGCCGCCTGCGGACCCATCGCCTTCGTCGGATTGATCGTCCCGCACATCGCCCGCGCGGTCACCGGCCCCGACTACCGCTGGCTCGTGCCCTATGCCGGGCTGCTCGGCGGGGCACTGCTCGTCCTCGCCGACGTCGTCGGCCGCATCGTGGTGCGCCCCGGCGAACTGCAGGTCGGCATCGTGCTCGCCCTCATCGGCGCCCCCTTCTTCATCGCCCTCGTCCGTCGCCGGAAGCTGGTGGCCTTGTGAACGACACCCCCACCCCGTCCCTCGACACGAACGAGCCGACGACGGACAAGCGCCGCTCACCCGTGCAGGTCTCCACCCGCGTCCCGGGCCGGCCCGCCTTCCGGCTCGGCTCCGTCTCCGTCGTCTGGCGTGCCCGCATGGTCATCGTGTGCGCGCTGATCGTCGTCGCCACCGCGGTGCTGCTGTCGATCTCCCTCGGCCGCGGCGACTACCCGCTCAGCCCCCTGCAGGTCGTCGAGGTGCTCCTCGGCGGCGGGGAACGACTCGACCGGTTCATCGTCTTCGACCTGCGCCTGCCGCGCGGGATCGCCGCCGTGGTCGTCGGCGCCGCCCTCGCGGTCTCCGGCGCCATCACCCAATCGGTGTCCCGCAACGCCCTGGCCAGCCCCGACATCCTCGGCATCACCGCCGGCGCCTCCGCTGCCGCCGTGGCCCTGATCGTCGTCACCAGCGGCGGTTCCATCGTCGGACTGCTCGCCACCCTCGGATTGCCGATGTCGGCGCTGCTCGGCGCGCTGCTCACCGCCACGGTCATCTATCTGCTGGCCTGGCGGCGCGGCGCCGACGGCTTCCGGCTCGTGCTCATCGGCATCGGCATCAACGCCATGCTCATCGCCCTGACCCAGTGGATGCTCGTCTCCGCCGACATCAACGACGTCAGCCGCGCCCAGGTGTGGCTGACCGGCTCGCTCAACGGTGTCTCCTGGAGTCAGGTGGTGCCCGCCGCGATCGCGCTGCTGCTCGTCGGCGGCTGGGCCGCGACCGCCTCCTTCACCGTCGGGGCGCTGCGCCTCGGCGACGACACCGCCCGCTCCCTCGGCGTGAAGCTGCAGACCCAGCAGGCGCTGCTGCTCGTCGCGGCGTGCGCGCTCGCCGCCGTCGCCACCGCCGCCGCCGGCCCCATCGGCTTCGTCGCCCTCGCCGCCCCGCAGATCGCCCTGCGCCTCGTCGGCTCGGCGGGCAGCCCGATCATCGCCTCCGCCCTGACCGGGGCGCTGTTCGTCGTCGCCGCCGACCTCATCGCCCGCACCATCCTGCCGGTGCCGCTGCCCGTCGGCCTGGTCACCTCCGCACTCGGCGGCCCCTTCCTGCTGTACCTGCTGGTGCGTTCCAACCGAAAGGTCTCCCGATGACCGACACCCATCTGCCTGCCGTCCCGGCCCCCGGCCCGATCGAGCACGCGGCGCCGCGACTGGTCGCCGAGCACATCAGCCTCGGCTACGGCGAACGGCTCATCGTCGACGACCTGGACCTGTCCATCCCCACCGGGGTCGTCACCACCGTCATCGGCCCTAACGGCTGCGGCAAATCCACCCTGCTGCGCGCGCTGAGCCGGCTGCTCAAGCCCCGCACCGGCACCGTGCTGCTCGACGGGCACGACATCACCACCATGCGCACCCGCGAGGTCGCCCGGGTGCTCGGCATGCTGCCGCAGGCCCCCGTCGCGCCCGAAGGGCTCACCGTCGCCGATCTGGTCTCCCGCGGCCGGCACCCGCACCAGTCGTGGTTCCGGCAGTGGTCCTCCGACGACGAGGACGAGGTCGCCATCGCCCTCGAACGTACCGGCATCGCCGACCTCGCCGACCGGCCCATCGACGAACTGTCCGGCGGGCAACGGCAACGCGCCTGGATCTCCATGGCGCTCGCACAGGGCACCGACATCCTGCTGCTCGACGAACCGACCACCTATCTCGACCTGGCGCACTCGGTGGAGGTCCTCGACCTCGTCGACCGGCTGCACAGCGAACTCGGTCGCACCGTGGTGATGGTGCTGCACGACCTGAACCTCGCCGTGCGCTACAGCGACCACCTCGTGGTGATGAAGGACGGCCGCGTCGTCGCCTCCGGGGTGCCCTCGGAGGTGATCTCCGTGGAACTGCTGCGCGAGGTGTTCGACCTCGACGCCTCGGTCATCGACGATCCGGTGTCCGACCGGCCGCTGATCGTGCCCATCGGCACCCGCCACGTCTACGGCGCCGCCGGAGGTCCCCACCGGAGGTGACGATGGTCCCACCGCAGGTCAGAACCTACGACTAGGGGTAGTACGCACATTCGTCGGAGAAATCCGTAGAATCGACCCATGGCAGCACTCGGCGAACTCGAACGCGCAGTGATGGACCACCTGTGGTCCACCCCCGAACCACAGACCGTCCGGCAGGTCCACGAAGCCCTCTCGGCTCGACGCAACCTCGCGTACACCACCGTCATGACGGTCCTGCAGCGCCTCGCCAAGAAGAACCTCGTCATCCAGCAACGCGACGACCGCGCCCACCGCTACCTGCCGGTGCACGGCCGCGACGAACTCGTCGCCAGCCTCATGGTCGACGCCCTCGACCAAGCCGACGAGACCGCCGGCCGCGCCGCCGCCCTCGTCCACTTCGTCGGCCGCGTCGGCGCCGACGAAGCCGCCGCCCTGCGCGCGGCGCTGGCGAAACTCGAAGCGCAACACGGCGACGACAGCACCGGCCACGACACCGAGCGGGCCGGCTGACACACTCGATGTCATGAACGCGACCACGGCGCTGTTCTTCGGAACCACAGCGCTTCTCCTCGCCGGTCCGGTGCCGGGGCTGCTCGCCCGCGCCACCTGGCCGCACCGCAACCCCCGGGCCGCCCTCGTGCTGTGGCAGTCCGTGGCCCTGGCGGCGGTGCTCTCCGCGTTCTCCTGCGGCCTGGCCATCGCCGCCCGCCTCCTCGCACCCGGCGCCGACGGCCGACCCACCACCGGGCCCCTCGAAGAGATCGACGCCCTCGGTCTGCCCCTGTGGCTGACCTACGTCATCGTCTTCGCCCTGACCGTGTTCATCGGTGCCCGCCTGACCTTCTCCATGCTGCGCGTCGCGGTACGCACCCGCCGCCGCCGCTCCCGCCACCGCATGCTCGTCGACCTGCTCGACCGCCGCGAGAGCGGCGCCGCCGTCCGCCACCACCCGCACGTGCGGATCCTCGACACCGCCGACCCCATCGCCTACTGCCTGCCCGGGCTGCGGCACCGGGTGGTGCTCAGCGAAGGCACCCTCGACAACCTCGGCGACGACGAACTACGCGCGATCCTGCGCCACGAACACTCCCACCTGCGCGCCCGCCACGACCTCATCCTCGAGGCGTTCACCGCCGTCTACGAAGCGTTCCCCCGCGTCGTGCGCTCCGGCTCGGCGCTCGGCTCGGTCAAACTGCTCGTCGAGCTGCTCGCCGACGACTCCGCCGTCCGCAAGACCGGCCCCGCACCGCTGGCCCGCGCCCTCGTCGCCTGCGCCGGCGCCCACACCCCCACCGGCGCCCTCGCCGTCGGCGGACCGAGCACCGTGCTGCGCGTGCAGCGCCTCACCGGACCGGGGCCCAACCTCGGCATTTCCGCCGCCGCCTACACCGCCGCCGCCGCCATCCTCGTCGTACCCACCATCGCCGTGGCGGTGCCCTGGCTCACCGAACTGTCCCTGCTGCTCGGCCTCTGAGCCGCGACACGCCGCGCCGTTCGGCCCGCCCCGATTTCGATCGGCCCCCGTTTCGGGGGAAGCTGTAGACCATGACCGTCGAACGCACCGAAACACCGCAGGCCCAGATCGGCGTGACCGGACTGGCCGTGATGGGCTCGAACATCGCCCGCAACTTCGCCCGCCACGGCTACACCGTCGCCCTCCACAACCGCAGCATCGCCAAGACCGACGCGCTGCTCGCCGAGCACGGCAGCGACGGCACCTTCGTCCGCACCGAAACCATCGACGAATTCGTCGCCTCCCTCGAAAAGCCGCGCCGCGTCCTGATCATGGTCAAGGCAGGCGACGCCACCGACGCGGTCATCAACGAGCTCGCCGACGCGATGGAACCCGGCGACATCATCATCGACGGCGGCAACGCCCTCTACACCGACACCATCCGCCGCGAAGCCGCCCTGCGCGCCCGCGGCCTGCACTTCGTCGGCGCCGGCATCTCCGGCGGCGAGGAAGGCGCCCTCAACGGCCCGTCCATCATGCCCGGCGGCCCCGCCGAATCGTACGAGGCGCTCGGCCCGCTGCTCGAAACCATCGCGGCCCAGGTCGACGGCACCCCCTGCTGCACCCACATCGGCCCCGACGGCGCCGGCCACTTCGTGAAGATGGTGCACAACGGCATCGAATACGCCGACATGCAGCTCATCGGCGAGGCCTACCACCTGCTGCGCGACGCCCTCGGCTACGACGCCGGGCAGATCGCCGACGTCTTCGCCGACTGGAACACCGGCACCCTCGAGTCCTACCTCATCGAGATCACCGCCGAGGTGCTGCGCCAGACCGACGCCGCCACCGGCAAACCCCTCGTCGACGTCATCGTCGACGCCGCCGAACAGAAGGGAACCGGCCGCTGGACCGTCAAGGCCGCCCTCGACCTCGGCGTCCCCGTCACCGGCATCGCCGAAGCGGTCTTCGCCCGCGCCCTGTCCGGCTCCCGCGACCAGCGCGCCGCCGCCCGCGGCCTTGCCGCCGGCAACCTCGGCGCCGCCCCCACCGACGCCGCGCAGTTCACCGAGGACATCCGCGCCGCCCTGTACGCGTCGAAGATCGTCGCCTACGCGCAGGGCTTCGACCAGATCGCCGCCGGCAGCGCCGAATACGGCTGGAACGTCGACCGCGCCGCGCTCGCAACGATCTGGCGCGGCGGCTGCATCATCCGCGCCCAGTTCCTCAACCGCATCAAAGAGGCCTACGACGCCGACCCGGCCCTGCCCAGCCTGATCCTCGCACCGTACTTCCGCGACGCCATCGAGATCGGCATCGACAGCTGGCGGCGCGTCGTGGTCACCGCCACCCAACTCGGCATCCCCGTCCCGGCCTTCGCGTCGTCGCTGTCCTACTACGACGGGCTGCGCGCCGACCGGCTGCCCGCCGCCCTCACCCAGGGCCAGCGCGACTTCTTCGGTGCCCACACCTACGAGCGCACCGACAAGCCCGGCAAGTTCCACACCCTGTGGAGCGGGGACCGCTCCGAAGTGCAGGCCTGACCCGATGACGGGCACGGCAGTCGCCGTCCTGTGCGCACTCGCCGCCGCCGCGCTCATCGCGGTCGGCAGTGTCGCGCAACAGACCTCGGCCGCTGCCGTGCCCGACACCGACTCCTTCGTCGGCTCGCTGCTGCGCAGCCCCCGCTGGTGGGCGGGCATCCTCGGCGACGGCGGCAGCTACGTACTGCAGGTGATCGCGCTCGTGTTCGGGTCGGTGCTGCTCGTCCAGCCCCTGCTCGTCGCGTCGCTGCTGTTCGCGTTGCCGCTCGCCGCCGCCACCACCGGCCGCCGCGTCACCCGCACCACCTGGCTACTCGCCGGCGCACTGTGCGCGGCGCTGGCGATCTTCCTGCTCGTCGGCAACCCCAACGAAGGCACCGGAGATGCCGCCGCCGTCCGCTGGGCGCTGCCGCTCGGGGCGGTACTCGCCGTCACCGCCGCCGCCGTCGTCGTCGCCCTGCTCTCACCGCGGTTACGGGCGCTGTCGTTCGGGATCGCCGCCGGCATCCTCTACGGGGTGACCAGCGCGTTCACCAAACACGTCACCGACCTCGCCGAAGGCGGCATCGGCCCACTGCTCACCTCGTGGCAGACCTGGACGCTCGTCGCCGCCGGCGCCGCCGCGATCTACCTGCAGCAACGCGCCTTCCAGGCCGGATCGCTCACCGCATCGCTGCCCGCCCTGACGGTCGGGGAACCGCTCGCCGCGATCGTGCTCGGCATGACCGTGCTCGGTGAACACCTGCGCACCGACGGCCCCGGACGGATCCTCGTCGGCGCCGCGGTCGTCGTGATGCTCGTGACCACCGTGGCGCTCTCGCGCGCCCAGGCCGCCGACACCCCCGCCGAGACCGCGGCTACGCCCGACCCAGCACCGCCACCAGAAACTCCGCGTCGTCGCTGAACGGCCGCAGATCCCAGGTCGAGAGCCGCACCTGCACCGCCAGACCCGCCTGCTGCGCGTCGGCGAAGAACTCCTCGAACGGATACTCGCGGCCCGCCCCGAAACCGATCACCGCCCGGCCCTGCGGCGCCAGATGCGCCGCGAAATTGCGCAGCACCGCCACTCGGGTCGACGGCGCCACGAAGGTCATCACATTCCCCGCGCACACGATCACATCGAAGTCGGCGTCGACACCGCGGGCCGGCAGATCCAGCTCGGCCAGATCCCCGACCAGCCATTCCGGCCCCGGATGATCCTCCTCCGCCGCCGCGATCAGCACCGGATCGACATCCACCCCCACCACACGGTGCCCGGCCCGGTGCAGATAGCCGCCGAGCCGGCCCGGTCCACACCCGGCATCGAGGATCCGTGCCCCGCGCGGCACCATCGCATCGATCAACCGGGCCTCCCCGACGGTGTCCTGCCCCTGAGCGACCATCGTGCGGAACCGTTCGACGTACCACGACGAATGCGCCGGATTCTCCGCCACGATCTCCTCCCACCGGCTCGGCACCCGCTCGCCGCTGCCGCCGTGTTCCGGACCCTCGCCGCCGCTCATCCACGCTCCTTCGTTCCACTGCCACACCTGCTCGACCCCCACCGTAGGCGCCGCGCCGTCGCCTGCACCGCGACACACGGCAACCCCGCTCAGTAGAATCGGTACCCGTCGAAACCACTTCCGGCAGGCGGACACCGTCCGCGACCGGACCCGACGAGAGGACACCGGTGCCCGCGGCACCCACCACCAGCCCACCACCCGACACCAGCTCCCCCTGCCCGGAGTGCGACTCCGGGCCGGAAGGATCCTCTAGCGGGCCGGGTCACCACCCCGGCCACCACCCCGCCCGGCAGGACCGCCCCTGATGTCCGTCCTGCTCGATATCGCCGCCCTCCTCGGCTTCGTGGCGCTCACCGCAGGCACCGCCCTGTTCGTCGCCGCCGAGTTCTCCCTGACCGCCCTCGAACGCAGCGCCGTCGACGCGCACGCCCACGACGGCGACCGACGCGCCCGGCAGGTCCAGCACGCGCACCGCACCCTGTCGTTCCAGCTGTCCGGCGCCCAGCTCGGCATCACCATCACCACACTGATCACCGGCTATCTCGCCGAACCGATCCTCGCGCAGTTCTTCACCCCGCTGTTCGACGCGATCGGCCTGAGCACCTCCGTCGCCGCAACCGTCTCGCTGGTCCTCGCGCTGCTCATCGCCACCTCCTTCTCCATGGTCTTCGGCGAACTGGTCCCCAAGAACATCGCCATCGCCCGGCCCATGGGCACCGCCCGCGCCACCGCCGGCCTCCAACTGGCGTTCTCGCTGCTGTTCCGCTGGGCCATCCTCGGACTCAACGGCGCCGCCAACCACATCGTGCGGCGCCTCGGCATCGAACCGGCCGAGGAACTGCGCTCGGCGCGTTCCCCGCAGGAACTCGGGTCGCTGGTGCGCGCCTCGGCCCGCAGCGGCACCCTCGACGAGCACACCGCCCGCCTGGTCTACCGCTCCCTGCAGTTCGGGGACCGCACCGCCGAGGACCTCATGACCCCGCGCAGCACCGTCGAGAGCCTCGACCGCAACGCCACCGTCCTCGACCTCATCGAACTGTCCGCCCGCACCGGCTACTCACGCTTCCCGATCGTCGACGGCGACCTCGACGCCCCGCTCGGCGTCGTGCACGTCAAGCACGCATTCACCGTGCCCGGCCCGGCGCGCGGCACCACCGCCGTCGGCGCCCTCGTCCGCCGCGTGCCCACCGTGCCGTCCAGCCTCGACGGCGACACCGTCATGGAACGGGTGCGCTCGGACGGCATGCAGGTCGCGCTCGTCGTCGACGAATACGGCGGCACCGCCGGCCTGATCACCATGGAGGACCTCGTCGAGGAGATCGTCGGCGACGTCCGCGACGAACACGACGAGACCGAACTCGACGCCCACCGCGAGGGGGACGGCTGGTCGTGCACGGGTCTGCTGCGCACCGACGAGCTCGCCCAGCTCACCGGCTACCGCGCCCCCGACGGCGACTACGAGACCCTCGCCGGACTGATCCTCACCGAACTCGGCCGCATCCCCGAGGTCGACGACGAGATCCAGCTGCCGCTGCGCCGCGGCGAACGCGACCTCACCTGGTACGCGCGCATCCTCGAGATGGACGGGCACCGCATCGACCGGGTGCTGCTCGTCCCCGGCGCCGCCCCCGACCCCGAGAACCCCGACGGCGACAGCGATGGGGACAGGGACGACAGCGACGACGCCCCCGCTGCCGACGAGGGTGGTGAGCGTCGATGAGCGACTGGTTCGCGATCGTCCTCGCCGTGCTGCTGCTCGCCGGCAACGCCTTCTTCGTCGGCGCCGAGTTCTCCCTCATCACCGTCCGCCGCGACCGGCTCGAGACACTGCTCGCCCAGGGCAAGACCCGCGCCCGCACCGTCATCCACGCCGGCGAACACCTCTCGCTCATGCTCGCCGGCTCCCAGCTCGGCATCACGATCTGCTCGATCCTGCTCGGCCGCGTCGCCGAACCGGCCATCGCGCACCTGATCGAGGTGCCGCTGCATGCGGCCGGGGTGCCCGACGCGCTGCTGCACCCCATCGCGTTCACCATCGGGCTCACGATCGTGGTGGTGCTGCACATCCTGCTCGGCGAGATGGTGCCGAAGAACATCGCCATCGCCGGCCCGGAACGCGCCGCGATGCTGCTCGTGCCGATCCACCTGCTGTTCATGCGACCCGCCCGGCCGGTCATCGCGTTCTACAACCTGTGCGCCAACGCCACCCTGCGCGCGGCGCACATCGACCCGAAGGACGAACTCGACACCTCCGTCTCCGCTGTGGAGCTCACCGAGATGATCGGTGAATCCCGCTCCGAGGGGCTGCTCGACGCGGAGGAACACAAGCGCCTCACCCGTGCTCTGGCCACCGGCGACCGCACCGTCGCCGACGTGATGATCCCGCTCGCCCGGGTGCGCACCGTCCCGCACACCGGCGCGGGCCCGACCCTCGGCGACGTCGAGCACGCGGTCACCACCACCGGCTTCTCCCGGTATCCCACGCGCCGACCCGACGGCACGATCACCGGCTATGTGCACATCAAGGACGTGCTCGATCTGGTGCGGGAACAGTCCACCGGTCCCGAGACCGTCATCCCTACCGCGGTGATCCGGAAGCTGCCGACCATCGGGATCGGTGACGGTCTCGACGAGGCGCTGGCCGCGCTGCGCCGCAACAACGCGCATCTGGCCGGGGTGACCGACACCACCGGAACGCTGCGGGGCATCGTCGCGCTCGAGGACCTCGTGGAAGAGTTCGTCGGGACGGTCCGCGACGCCACCCACCGGGTCGCGGATCCGCTGGGCAACCGCCCCCGCACGACCGCACCCCGATCGACCGAACGAGAACCATGACCCACTCCCCGTCCGTGACCGACCGCCCGGCGATCCTGGCCGAGACCGAATGGACCGCGCGGCGCGACGCCCACCACGCCGTCGTGGACGAGCTGCTCGCCGGGCATCTCGAACGACGCGCCGCCGGCCGCACCCATCCCGTGCACGACTTCCTGTTCACCTACTACAGCCTGCGGCCGAGTCAGCTGCGGCGCTGGCATCCCGGCTACGGCACCGTGCTGCTCGGCGCGGCCGCGGTGCGCGGCTACCGCGACCATCCCGGCTACGAACGGGCCACCGTCGACGGGCAGCCGGGGGTGCGGGTGAGCCGGGAGGTGCTCGACCGACGCGCCGACACCGTCGACTTCGTCGCGGGGCTGCTCACCGCGACCTCCTCCCGGCCGCCGCAGCTCGGCTGCTTCGGATTGCACGAATGGGCGATGGTGTACCGGGCGGGAGCCGACGGGGTGCGGCACTCGTCGGTGCCGTTGCGGCTCGGCCATACCGGAACCGACACAGTGGTGGAATCAATGCAGCTCCGATGTACCCATTACGATGCGTTCCGGTTCTTCACCCCCGACGCCGTCCCACGCAACGCCACCGAACTGACCCGCGACCAGCAGGTACGCACCGAGCAACCCGGCTGTCTGCACGCCGGCATGGATCTGTACAAGTGGGCGTACAAGCTGCTGCCCCTGACGGATTCGGAGCTGACGGTGCGGTGCCTGCGACACGCGTCCGCAGCCCGTGAATTGGACATGCGGGCGAGCCCGTATGATCTCGAGGACTACGGCTACTCGCCCATCAGGATCGAGACTGCCGCAGGACGCGCACAGTACGTCCGCGAGCAGTCGGCGCTCACCCGTCGCGCCGCAGCTCTGAGAGAAGAGCTGGTGAATCGATGTACCGTCCTACAGACGCACAGAACCACTGCGTCCGTTACTACCGGCGGGTAACATAATCGACGATTCCGTGTGGCCGGAACGTTTCCGGCCGCACAGCAACCGGAAAGAGTGAGGGTGATGACAGAACGCGTGCAGGTCGGCGGACTCCAGATCGCGCAGGTTCTCTACGACTTCATCAACAACGAGGCCATCCCCGGCAGCGGGGTCGACGCGGACACCTTCTGGGCGGGTACCGACAAGATCGTCCACGACCTCGCCCCCAAGAACCGGGCACTGCTCGCCAAGCGTGACGACCTCCAGGCCAAGATCGACGGCTGGCACCGCGACCGCGCCGGACAGCCCCACGACCCCGTCGCCTACAAGGCCTTCCTCGAAGAGATCGGCTACCTCGTCCCCACCCCCGAACCGTTCACCATCGGCACCGAGAACGTCGACACCGAGATCGCCGAGACCGCCGGCCCGCAGCTCGTCGTGCCCGTCCTCAACGCCCGCTTCGCGCTCAACGCCTCCAACGCGCGGTGGGGATCGCTCTACGACGCGCTCTACGGCACCGACGTCATCCCCGAAGAGGGCGGCGCCGAGAAGGGCACCGGCTACAACAAGGTCCGCGGCGACAAGGTCATCGCCTGGGCCCGCGACTTCCTCGACAAGGCCGCACCCCTCGCGCAAGGCTCGCACGCCGACTCCACCGGCTACAGCATCGACGGCACCGAACTGAAAGTCACCCTCGGCGACGGCACCGTCACCGGACTCGCCCAGCCCGACAAGCTCGTCGGCTACCTCGGCGACAAGGCCACCCCCTCCTCGGTGCTGCTGCGCAACCACGGCCTGCACATCGACATCCAGATCGACCCCGAATCCCCCATCGGCAGCACCGACGCCGCCGGCGTCAAGGACGTCGTCCTCGAATCCGCCGTCACCACCATCATGGACTTCGAGGACTCCGTCGCCGCCGTCGACGCCGACGACAAGGTCGTCGGCTACCGCAACTGGCTCGGCCTCAACCGCGGCGACCTGTCCGAGTCCTTCGACAAGGGCGGCAAGACCCTCACCCGTAAGCTGAACCCGAACCGCGTCTACACCGCCCTCGACGGCAGCGACCTCGAACTGCACGGCCGCTCCCTGCTGTTCGTCCGCAACGTCGGGCACCTCATGACCAACCCCGCCATCCTCGACCGCGACGGCAACGAGATCCCCGAAGGCATCCTCGACGCGCTCATCACCAGCCTGTGCGCCATCCACGGCCTGCACATCGACGAGGACCACGGCCCGCTCGCCAACAGCCGCACCGGCTCGATCTACATCGTCAAGCCCAAGCAGCACGGCCCCGAGGAATCCGCCTTCACCACCGAACTGTTCGGCCGCGTCGAAGAGGTCCTCTCCCTGCCCACCAACACCCTCAAGGTCGGCATCATGGACGAGGAGCGACGCACCACCGTCAATCTCGCCGCCTGCATCAAGGCCGCCTCCGACCGCGTGGTGTTCATCAACACCGGCTTCCTCGACCGCACCGGCGACGAGATCCACACCTCCATGGAGGCCGGACCCGTCGTCCGCAAGGCCGCCATGAAGCAGCAGCGCTGGATCGCCGCCTACGAGGACTGGAACGTCGACACCGGCCTCGCCTGCGGCCTGCAGGGCAAGGCCCAGATCGGCAAGGGCATGTGGGCCATGACCGACCTCATGCGCGACATGGTCGAGCAGAAGATCGGCCAGCCCAAGGCCGGCGCCAACACCGCCTGGGTGCCCTCACCCACCGGAGCCACCCTGCACGCCACCCACTACCACGAGGTCGACGTCTTCGCGGTCCAGAACGAGCTCCAGGGCAAGAGCCGCGCCACCGTGGACGACATCCTCACCATTCCCCTCGCCGAGAACCCCAACTGGTCCGCCGAGGAGAAGCGCGAAGAACTCGACAACAACTGCCAGTCCATCCTCGGCTACGTCGTGCGCTGGATCGACCAGGGCGTCGGCTGCTCCAAGGTCCCCGACATCCACGACGTCGCGCTCATGGAGGACCGCGCCACCCTGCGCATCTCCAGCCAGCTCCTCGCCAACTGGATCCGCCACGACGTCGTCACCGCCGACGACGTCGTCGCCTCCCTCGAGCGCATGGCCCCCGTCGTCGACCGGCAGAACGAAGGCGACCCCGGCTACCGGCCGCTCGCCCCGAACTTCGACGACAGCATCGCCTTCCAGGCCGCCAAGGAACTCATCCTCGAAGGCACCACGCAGCCCAGCGGCTACACCGAGCCGATCCTGCACCGCCGTCGCCGCGAGTACAAGGCCAAGTACGCCTGACCCGCACACCGACACCACAGGGCCCCGATCCACACGGATCGGGGCCCTGCCCGTCCCCGCACCGCGCGGCGGAGCCGGATCACATCCCGCCCCTCACTAGACTCGACCATCGGATCGACGAACGAAACGAGGCGGACACGACGTGAGCGGGCGACATCGCGGTAGCGGACGACGAGGAATCAGCACCAGCGTCATCGTGGTCACCCTAGGCGTAGTACTCTCCCTGCTCGCCGTCCTCGGCTGGTTCCGCCTCCGCGACAACATCGACAACCAGGCCACCGCCGCCGCCGAAACCTGCGTCGAAGGCGACACCGTCCTGCACATCGCCGCCGACCCCCTCATCGCCCCCGCCCTCACCGAACTCGCCGAACAATGGACCGACGGCGGCGTCCGCGTCATCCGCGACCACTGCGTCACCGCCGAGATCACCGCCGTCGACAGCCTCGCCGCCGCCGACACCCTCGGCACCGACGCCTGGGATCCGACGCTCGGCCCCGAACCCGCCCTGTGGGNAGCCGTCACCGCCGCCACCACCGGCATCGGCGCCGGACCGGTCACCCTCGAACAGGCCGCCACCCCCGCCGCCATCACCGCCGTGAGCACCCTCGCCCTCGGCGCCGACACCCTCGGCGCGGTCGGTACCACCGCCGACACCCTCGCGGCGCTCGGCACCCACCCCGACACCGCGGCCCCGATCCACGCCGTGCCGGTCATCGAACAGCAACTGCACCGCGCCCTCACAGATGGACAGGTCCGCGGCCTCACCGGCCACCTGCCGATCGGCGTCGCGCCCGTCGTCGACTTCCCCACGGCCGTCGTCGACGCCCCCTGGGTCGACGAGACGCTCGCCCGCGCCGCCGCGGAGTTCACCGACTACGCGCGGCGCCCCGAGCAGGCCGGCATCCTCACCGCCCACGGTTTCCGCACCGCCGACGCCGTCCCCGAACCCGCCGGGGAACTTCCGCTGCCCCGCGTCGACACCGTCCTCGCCCCCGCCGACCCCACCGTCGACGACGTCCTCGTCGCACTGCGTCTCGCCCCGGTGTCCCCGCGCAAGGTCACGATGGTGGTCGACACCTCCACCTCCATGGGCACCCCCGCCGGCGACGGCACCCGCCTCACCGCGACCGCAGGCGCCGTACGCGAGGCCATGCGTCGCGCGTCCATCAACTCGGTGATGGGCATGTACGTCTTCGCCGACACCCCCGAGGGACACCGCGTCGCCGTCATCCGCGACGGGCTCACCGCAGCCAAGCGCGCGGCGATGTCCTCGATCCTCGACGACATCGATCTCGTCGACCGCGAACCCGTCTACGCCACTCTCACCGCCGCCTACCGCGACGCCGTCGACAACTACGACCCGGGCCGACCGAACTCCGTACTCGTCGTCGTCGACAGCGACGACCCCGACGAAGCAGCCGCCCGCGACCTGCGCGCCGCGATCGATGAACTCTCGTCCCCCGACACCCCCGTGCGGATCGACGTCGTCGTCCTCGGCGACCGAGCCGACCTCGTCCTCGAACAGGCCGCCGAAGCCACCGACGGCAGCCTCACCGTCGTCGACACCACCGACCCCGCCGATCTCACCGACCTCCTCCGAAAGCTGACGTCCTGACGTGCTCCGACTTCTCGTCGTGGGGGTCTTCCTTGCCCTCCTCACCTACCTGCTGCATCGACGACTCGTCCGGGCACCCGGCCTGCCGCGACCTGCCGCACTCGCCGCCGACCTCGTCCTCGTCGTCCTGTTCGTGCTCACGCTCGGCGCCTCCGGGGTGGGCACGGTGCTCGATCCTGCCTGGGCCCGCCCCATCGGGTTCCTCGGCTGGAGTTGGTTGGCGGTGGTGCTGTACCTGATGCTCGGGCTCCTGCTCATCGGAGTCGCGTTGTTCGTCGCCCGCCTCGCCCGACGCGGGCAACCCCGGCCGATCACCGACGACGGCACCGTCGAGACCCCGCGACGGGGGCTGCGTATCGCGACCGCCGTGCTCGTCGTGGCCGCGGTCGCCGCCGTCGGATACGGCACGATCGAGGCCGACCGGCCGCAGATCGTCACTGTGCCCGTCGCCCTGCAGGACCTGCCTGCCGGCTTCGACGGTGCCCGCATCGCGCTCGTCACCGACCTGCACGTCGGACCCTCCCGCGGAGCCGACTTCGTGCAAGGTGTCGTCGACCTCGTCGCCGAGGAGCAACCCGACCTGATCGTGCTCGGCGGCGACCTCGCCGACGGCACCGTCGAACTCGTCGGCTCCGATCTCGAACCGCTCCGGCAACTGCAGGCCCCGCTCGGGGTGTACGGCGTCAGCGGCAACCACGAGTACTACTCCGACGACGCCGAATCGTGGCTGAACCACTGGGAGACGCTCGGTGTACGCACCCTGCGGAACGACCATGTCGTCCTCGAGCGGGACGGCGACGTCGTCGCGCTCGCCGGCGTCCACGACTACACCGCCCCCGAACCGCACCACCCCGACATGCCCGCCGCCCTCGCCGGCATCGCGGACGGTACCCCGGTGATCCTCGCCGCCCACCAGCCGCGGCACGTCGACGAGGCACGCGAGCTCGGAGTCGACCTGCAACTGTCCGGGCACACCCACGGCGGACAGATGTGGCCGCTGCGGCCGTTCGTCTCCCTGTCCAACCCGACCGTCACCGGACTCGACCGCTTCGGCGACACGCAGATCTACACGTCCCAGGGCACCGGCGCGTGGGGACCGCCCGTGCGGGTCGGCACTCCACCGGAGATCTCCGTCCTCGAGCTGACCGCCGCGAACTGACGGCCTTGTCTTAGTGGCTCGGTGAGTTTCGTTGTAGGCAGGGAGACAATTCTGGTTTTCTATGATTTCCGTATCGTTCGGAGTTATCTCATCGATGATGATGGCCGACGGACGTGTCCGTCGGCCATCCCCGGCATCAGCCGCTGTACGCCTCCAGGGGCGGGCACGCGCACACCAGGTTCCGGTCGCCGTGTGCGCCGTCGATACGCCGCACCGCCGGCCAAACCTTGGCTCGGCTCTTCCCCATCGGGAACACCGCGATCTCCCGCGAATACGGGTGGTTCCACTCGCCCACCAGGCATTCCGCGGTGTGCGGAGCGCCGCGCAGCGGATTGTCGTCCACCGGCCACTCCCCTGCCCCGACCCGGTCGATCTCACCGCGGATCGAGATCATCGCGTCGATGAACGCGTCGAGTTCGGCGATGTCCTCGCTCTCGGTGGGCTCGACCATGAGGGTGCCGGCCACCGGGAAGCTCATCGTCGGCGCGTGGAAGCCGTAGTCGGCCAGACGCTTCGCGACGTCGTCGACCGTCACCCCCGTCGCCTTCGTCAGCGGACGCAGATCGAGGATGCACTCGTGGGCGACCATGCCGGTCTCCCCCGTGTACAGCACCGGGAAGTACTCGTCGAGACGACGCGCGATGTAGTTGGCCGACGCGATCGCCGTCAGCGACGCGCGACGCAGCCCCTCGGCACCCATCATCTTGATGTACGCCCAGGTGATCGGCAGGATCGACGCCGATCCGTAGGGCGCCGCCGAGACCGGTCCCGCTCCCCCGAGTCCCGGCTCCGCCGGATGGCCCGGCAGGTACGGGGCCAGATGCGAACGGACGCCGATCGGGCCGACACCCGGACCGCCGCCACCGTGCGGGATGCAGAACGTCTTGTGCAGGTTCAGGTGGCTCACATCGCCCCCGAACTTGCCCGGCCGCGCCAGACCCACGAGAGCGTTGAGGTTGGCACCGTCGATGTACACCTGACCGCCGGCGTCGTGCACGGCACCGCAGATGTCGGCGATGTCGTGCTCGTACACACCGTGCGTGGACGGATAGGTGATCATGATCGCGGCCAGGCGCGCACCGTGGTCGGCGATCTTGGCGCGCAGGTCGTCGAGATCGACATCCCCGTTCGGGCGGCACGCGACGACCTCGACACGCATGCCCGCCATCACGGCGGATGCGGCATTGGTGCCGTGCGCGCTCGACGGGATCAGGCAGATGTCCCGATCGGTGTCGCCGCGATCGAGGTGGTAGTGACGGATCGCGAGCAGACCCGCGTACTCGCCCTGGCTGCCGGCGTTGGGTTGCAGGCTCACGGCGTCGTATCCCGTCACCGCGGCGAGCCAGCCTTCGAGGTCGGCGATGAGGCGGCGGATCCCCGCCGTCTGATCCGCCGGAGCGAAGGGGTGCAGACCCGCGAACTCGGGCCAGGTGATGGCTTCCATCTCGGCGGCGGCGTTGAGCTTCATCGTGCACGAGCCCAGCGGGATCATCGTCCGGTCGAGGGCGAGGTCCTTGTCGGACAGGCGCCGCAGGTAACGCATCATCGCGGTCTCGGTGCGGTAGCGGGTGAACGCCGCATGCTGCAGGAACTCGCTGGTGCGGGCAAGGGCCTGCGGCAGCGCCGTTCCCTCGGCGGCGTCCCCGGCGGTGACGCCGAAGGCGCGCAGGACCGCGTCGACGTGCGCCGCGGTGGTGGCCTCGTCGCACGAGATCGACACGTGATCGTCGTCGACCCGGTGCAGGTTGATGCCGGCCTCGAGGGCGGCGGCGAGCACGGCGTCGACACGCCCCGGGACGCGCACGAGGACGGTGTCGAAGAACTCATCGTGGACAACCTCGACGCCACCGGCGCGCAGACCGTCGGCGAGGCGGCGGGCGTGCCCGGCGACGCGGCGGGCGATGCCGGTGAGGCCTTCGGCGCCGTGGTACGAGGCGTACATGGCCGCGAGCACGGCGAGGAGCACCTGGGCGGTGCAGATGTTGCTGGTGGCCTTCTCACGGCGGATGTGCTGCTCACGGGTCTGCAACGCGAGGCGGTAGGCCGGGTTGCCGTCCGCGTCCACCGAGACACCGACGAGGCGTCCGGGCAGGGTGCGGCTGTGGGCGCTACCGACGGCGAGGTAGCCGGCGTGCGGCCCGCCGAAGCCCATCGGCACACCGAACCGCTGGGTGGTGCCGAAGCACGCGTCGGCACCCTGCTCCCCGGGCGGGGTGATCAAGGTCATGGCCAGCAGGTCGGCGCCGATAGCGACGAGCGCGCCGCGGCCGTGGGCCGCCGCGATGATCGGAGCGGCGTCGATGATGCGGCCCGAAGCGCCGGGCACCTGGAGGATCACGCCGAAGAACTCGCCCTCGGGAAGTCCGTCGGCAGCGAGGTCGACGGTGACGATCTCGATACCGAGCGGTTCGGCGCGGGTCGCCAGCACCGCGGCGGTCTGCGCGAACAGGTCGACGTCGACGACCAGGCGCGGGCTCTTGGACTTGCGGTTTGCGCGGCGCAGCAGGGTCATGGCCTCGGCAGCGGCGGTGGCCTCGTCGAGCATCGACGAGTTCGCGATCTCCATGCCGGTCAGGTCGGCGACCATGGTCTGGAAGTTCAGCAGCGCCTCGAGGCGTCCCTGGCTGATCTCCGGCTGGTAGGGGGTGTAGGCCGTGTACCAGGCGGGGTTCTCGATGATGTTGCGCAGCAGCACGGGCGGCGTGAGCGTGTCGTAGTAGCCGTGGCCGATCATCGACGTCGCCACGGTGTTCTGCGACGCGAGTGCCTTCAGTTCGGCGAGTACGTCGTGCTCGGAGCGGGGCGCGTCGAGGACGTCGAGGCCGGTCGGCACGTTGTCTGCACGGTCGTCGAGGATGGCGGCCGGCACCGCGGCGGTGGCGAGGGCGTCGAGGGAATCGACTCCCACGACGTCGAGGATCCGGTTCAGGCCGGCGGTGTCGGGGCCGATGTGGCGATCGGCGAAGTTCGAGGTGACGGCATCTGTCATCGCAGCTCCCGGGCTGGTCGGCGAGGTCCACATGCGCGCGGTCGCGCGAGGTGGTTCCTCCCCCTCTGTCGTGAGCTCGCGGAGCGAGCGCCTGAGAGATTCGGCCGGCCAGAGCCTTTCCCCGTGGGCGGGCGGGTGCTCCCGCCACTTTCCAGAGACGTCGGAGCTCACGCGGTCCCGGTTGCCTGAGAGATTGACGGGGAGGTGCTGCTCCTTCGGCGCCCGGCTCGGTGTCCGGGTCTCTCCCGCGTGATGGCGACGCGTCTTCGAGTCTAGTTCACGTCGCGGGGGTCGAAATACCGCAGGTGCGGAAAGTGCCGCCGGCGGTGGAGTGGAGCGGTCATGTGGTCGGCCGATGCGACATCAGTGGTGTGGTCAGCCGATGCGGCGGTTGATGCGTTCGCGGCGACGCGACGCCAGTTCGTCCTCGGGGCGTTCCTCGACGCCGCCGCCGTCGGCGCGTTCGGCGGGGAAATCGGCGATGCTGCCGGTGAGCTCGCGCATCGCGCCGCTCACCGCGATCCCGAAGACGCCCTGCCCGCCCTGCAGCAGGTCGACGACCTCTTCGGGCGACGTACATTCGTAGACGGTGGTGCCGTCGGAGAAAAGAGTGATCTTCGCGAGGTCGCCCACCCCACGGCTGCGGAGATGGTCGACGGCGACGCGGATGTTCTGCAGCGAGACGCCGGTGTCGAGCAGGCGCTTGACGATCTTGAGGACGAGGATGTCCTTGAACGAGTACAGCCGTTGGCTACCGGAACCGGCAGCCCCGCGGATGGACGGTACGACCAGATTCGTGCGGGCCCAGTAGTCGAGCTGGCGGTAGCTGATTCCTGCGATCTGGCAGGCGATGGGCACGCGGTAGCCGACGAGCTCGTCGGGCGCCGAGTTGTCCGGAAACAGGCCCGGTTGGATCTCGTCGGTCTCGTTCGTCCGCGGCGCCGGATTCGAGCGATCGCCGGAATCGACGCCGAGTGGCTGTCCCTTCGTCCGATCTCGCACTACTGACTCCCTCTCGCGCGCCCAGTTCTGCCTCGCAACGATCGATTGGTGGATCCCCCGACCACATCCGATCATCGAGCCCTCCCAGGCTCACCGAGTCATCCCTGGCGGATCAACTCAGCGTACGCTCCGGTGTTGGGCGTCGGGCTGCGACACGCCGACCGGAAGGCAACGTTCGACATTACTACCGTCACGGCCGACGCGCGCGCCAACGCTCGTCGCCGTGCGACGGACGGCGCTCAGCCGTCCGTCGCCTTGAAATCGTCGGGCGAGACGGAGTCGAGGAACTCCTTGAACTTCTCGACCTCGTCCTCCCGTTCGTCGGGCATGACCAGTCCTGCCTCGGTGAGCACCGGTTCCTCGACGTGGACCGGCGCGCCGATGCGCAAGGCCACCGCGACCCCGTCGGAGGGCCGGCAGGAAACACGCATCCCTCCGTCGAAGACCAGATCCGCGTAGAACGTCCCTTCGCGCAGGTCGACGATGCGCACCTCGCGGAGGTTGCGACCGAACGCCTCGAGGAGGTTCTTGATCAGGTCGTGGGTCAGCGGCCGTGCCGGTTCGACCCCCTGCTGTTCGAGGGCGATGGCGGTCGCTTCGTTCTGCCCGATCCAGATCGGCAGATACCGATCGCCGTCGACCTCCCGCAGCAGGAGGACAGGCTGGTTCTGCGGCTGTTCGATACGAATCCCTACTATCCGCATCTCGCTCATCGCGATGCCTCCGTCCTGCTGCTCGTCGGTGGTGGGACCACCCGACAGGTACTGCCTGGAATTCTAGTGTCCTCCAGCGCATCCGTCAGGTGCCGTAGGTCACCACCTGACGGAGGGCCGTGGTCGCACTCGACGACGAATTCGTCGCCTAACGGTCGAGGGCTCCTTGCACCGCCGCTTTCACCAGGCAGGTGTGCAATGTCAACGACAGTGCGGCCAGTTCGCGCACCATCTCCTCGGCGCGCTGCCGTGCCCCGGCGTCGCGGCCCTTCGCGATCGGGCCGGCGATCTGAGCGACGAGCGCGGCCTCGCGGTCGGCGGCGAGCTTGAACGCCCGCAGGTGCCGAACCTCGAGGCCGAACTCCGCCATCGCCTTCGCCGTGCGAGCGAGCAGCACCGCGTCCTCGTCGAAGAAACCGGCCGGGCCCGGCTTGAGCAGGCCCGCCCCCACCAGCTCGGTGAGGAAGGCCGCGTCGATCCCGGCACGGGTGCACAGATCCTCGCGGCTCACCCGGATCTCGCGATCGGTGCGCAGATCCTCCGGCGAGACCTCGCCGCGGGCCACCGCCAGCGGACGCGGCCGGGTGATCCGGGTCTCGACCGATCCCACCGTGGCGGCGCCGCGGTCGATCGCCTCGAGCTGCTCCTTGATCACCTTGAGCGGAAGGTACTGATCGCGCTGCGCGGTGAGCACGTACCGCAGACGCTCGCAATCGGCGATCGAGAAGCGGCGGTAGCCCGAGGGTGTGCGTTCCGGGCTGATCAGTCCCTCGGCCTCGAGGAACCGGATCTTCGAGATCGTCACGTCCGGAAATTCCGGACGCAGGCGGTCGAGCACCGACCCGATCGACATTCCGGCCGGCGCCGGCTGGCGGGCCGCGGTCATCAGCTACCTGCGCCCTGGTTACCTCGCGGACCGGTCAGGAACACCAGCCGGAACTTGCCGATCTGCACCTCGTCGCCGTTCGCGAGAACGGCGGAGTCGACCGGCTCGCGGTTGACGTAGGTGCCGTTGAGGCTTCCCACGTCGACGACCTGGAATTCGCCCTCGTCCTGGCGGAACTCGGCGTGCCGACGGCTGACGGTCACGTCGTCGAGGAAGATGTCGCTGTCGGGATGCCGACCCGCCGAGGTGGTGGGCTGGTCGAGCAGGAAGCGCGATCCTGCATTGGGCCCCCGCTTGACGACCAGCAGCGCCGATCCGGCGGGCAGGCCCTCGACACCCGAGACGGGCGCTTCGGTGGTGGCCGAACCCGCGCCCTCCACTTCGTTCAGGAAGTCGGCGCGAAATACCGAAGTGGTCTCTGCAGGAGTCTCCTCGTAACCCGCGTTGCCGTTCTCGCTCACCGTTTCTCCTTATCCGTTCGACCACCCGGGTGATCCCGGACGGTCGCTGATTCGTTCGCCCCGTTCAGGTCCGACACGGCACACGCCATATCCGACCGTACCCCGCTCGGGGGTACTGACGCAGACAGTCGCGGTCACGTTACCTGTCGGGTCCGTCAGCCTTCCGTGATCCCGCGGTAACCTTCCGCGTCGAGCGTCTCCGCGAGCGCCTCGTCGAGGTCGTTCTCGCTGCCCATCTCCACGTCGACGAGCCAGCCGTCCTCGTACGGGCTGCTGTTCACCAGTTCGGGATTCGCGTCGAGTTCCATGTTGACGGCGGTCACCTTCGCGGTCAGCGGCGCGAACACGTCCGACACGCTCTTGGTGGACTCGACCTCTCCGAAGGACTCGCCGGCGGCGATCTCGGCGCCCGCCTCGGGCAGCTGCACGAAGACCACGTCGCCGAGTTGGGACTGTGCGTAGTCGGTGATCCCGATGCGCACGGTCGTCGCGCCCGTCCTGCGCACCCACTCGTGCTCGGGGGTGTACCGCAGATCCTCGGGTGTCGCGAAATCGGTCAAGACTGGTCCTTTCGGAGACGACGTTCGACCGGAACGTCGGATTCAGTTACCGGGCTGAGAGTATTGGCGTGGCTCGATCTCCCGCAAGGCGGACACCTCCACCTGCGGAGACTGTTCTACGGACAATGATCCGCCCGCACGGGCGACCGTGTCGACCACTCCGCCGGGAATGTTCAGCGCGGCGGCGAGAGTCGGTCCGTCACCGATGGCGGTGACGGTGTACGGAGCATCGAGTCGGCGGTCGTCGACGACGATGTCGCCGCCCGGTCCGGTGACCCACGAATCGACCCCGATGCGCACGGTCTCACCGTTCGCCCCGGCGATCTGCATCGTGTCGGCACCCGCCGCGCGCAGCTCCTGGATCATGTCGAGCAGCACCTCCGATCCGACACCCTCGCGCGGATCGTCGACGGTGAGAACCACTCCGGGCCCGGTGGCGGGTTCGGTGCCGAGTTGCGCCGACAGCGTGTACAGGCGCGTGCGGGCTTCCTCGAGTGCCGCTTCCGAGCCTTCCTGTTCGAGACTCGAGAGGGTGCGCTCGAGTTCGGTGATCTCCTGGCGGAGAGCGGCTTCGCGGCGATTGAGGTTGTCGAGCAGCACGAGCAGGTCCGCAGGGCGCGCCGAGTCGAGGTCGTCGCCGGTATCGGTCGTACGCACCTGGGTGGCGATGCCGGCGCCGAGCAGGACGACGAGAATCGCCGCGAGGACGAGAAAGACGCGTTGCGATCGGGTGGCGCGCGCAGTGCCGGTTTCGGGCGTTGCGCCGGTGTCGGGTGCGGGGCGGGGTTGTTGCGGTTCGGTCACGGTCAGGCCCCGAACAGGCGACGACGTAGGGCTGCAGCGTTTCCGAAGATACGGATGCCGAGGACGACGATGACCGCGGTCGACAACTGGGTGCCCACGCCGAGCTGGTCGCCGAGCCACACGATCAGGGCGGCGACGAGGACGTTGAAGACGAACGACACCACGAACACCTTCGCGTCGAAGATGTCGTCGAGATAGGCGCGTAGACCGCCGAAGACCGTGTCGAGCGCGGCGACCACCGCGATGGGCAGGTAGGGCTGCACGACATCGGGTACCTGTGGGCTGAACACGATTCCGGCGCCGATCCCGATCGCCAGTGCGAGCACCGCGTAGAGCGCGTGACCGTGTTCGAGTCGCTTCACCTGTACCCCGTTTCTCCACTGCTGCCGAGTTTCCGGACCGTGGCGGCCGGAAACTCGAGATCGTCCTCCTCTGCGAGGGTGAATCCCACCCCGTAGAGCTGCTGTATCCCCGCGATGCGCAGGTAGGCGTCGCTGACGACGAAGGTCGTCTGCAGTCGGGAGGGAGATCCCACCGCCGAGACCGTGTACGGGGAGAATACGGGCCGGTTGTCGACGAGCATCGCTCCCCCGGCCTGCCGGATGGTCACCCCGGGACCCACCCGCACGCCCCCGACCTCTACGGCCTCCGCACCGGCCGCCCACAGCGCGTTGACGACCGACTGCAGGTCGCGGTCGAGGACGAGCGCGGTGGGTCGGTCCTCGATTCGCGCCGCATCCGACAGGTTCGGTCGCGCGGTGGGTTCGGTGAGGGTGACCGTGATCCCCGGACCGCGCACCGGTGTTGCCGCGGCTGCGGCCTCGGCGTCGCGGAGTCGGTCGAGGATGGTCGCGCCGTCGCCTCCGTCGGAGAACAGGGCGGTGCGTCGTTCGTCGACCGCGGCACCGAGTTCGTCCCGCTGTGCAGTGAGCGCGGTGATGCGTTCATCCCCTGCCCGGA
The DNA here is from genome assembly GCF_000801125.1 of Rhodococcus sp. Chr-9. Classification (NCBI taxonomy): domain Bacteria; kingdom Bacillati; phylum Actinomycetota; class Actinomycetes; order Mycobacteriales; family Nocardiaceae; genus Rhodococcus; species Rhodococcus sp. Chr-9. The sequence goes on along the minus strand of NZ_JTIZ01000099.1, from coordinate 21,868 downwards.
GGGAGTCGAGGATCTCGGCGCGGGTGCTGTCGGTGCCGGCCTGCACGTCGGCGTTGTGCGCGTACGCGATGCCGATCACGAGGCCGGCGAGGAGAACTCCGGCGCCGAGCCACGCGCGCGACGCGCTCGGAGAGGTGCTCGAGCGCCCCGCAGCCCGGTCCGCGGCGGACGCAGCGTAGCCGGGGTCGAGATGATCCTCGAGGAGCGACTTCAGGAGCGAGGGCACCGGATTGCGCCGGATGCGTTCCCACGCGCGGCTCATCGGATCACCGCCCGGCCGGCACGGTCCGTGCCGTCACGACGGCCTGCCCGAGGTACAGCAGGCCGGTCCACACGTACAGTACGGTCCCCCAGATCAGGGCGGCCCAGCCGAGCGGTCCGGTGATCGGCTCCGAGGCGGGCACGGCGACGGCCCCGAGCATCAGCGGCAGCGCGCACATGAGCAGGAAGGTGGCGCCCTTGCCGAGGTAGAGCACGTCCGGCGGGGACAGTTCCCGGCGCCGGTAGACGGCCAGGGTCGGCGCCAGGACGAGTTCGCGGCCGACGAGGATCACCGCGATCCACCAAGGCACGATGTCGCGCGCCACGAGGGCGACGAGGGTGGCCACGATGTAGAGGCGGTCGACGGCGGGATCGAGAAGGGCTCCGAGGCGGGAGGTCTGGTCGAGCAGCCTGGCGAGTTTGCCGTCGGCCCAGTCGGTGATGCTACTCGCGGCCAGCAGGATCAGCGCCCAGACGTCGGCGTGGGCGACGAGGATGAGATAGAGGAAGACGGGCACACCCAGCAGCCGGACGAAGCTGAGGACGTTCGGCACGGTGAGGATGCGGTCCGATCCGCGCGCGTCGGCGGTTCCGGTCGCATCGGTCATGGTGAGGCCGCTCCGTGTTCTCGTGAGGTCGTTCTCGTGATGCCCCGCCGGCGTTCCGTTCGGGCGCGGAGTCCAGCCTTCCACAGCCGCGCGAGCGGAGATTCCGGGGTGTCAGCGCCAGGCGAAGACCGGCTGCTCGAGACCGTCGATGCGGGTGGCCCGCCGGCGCAGCACGACTTCGCGGAATTGGTAGACCACCGCGGCGGTCGGTGCGTGCACGAGGTGACCGCGGAAGGGCCACTGGATCACCGGCTTGTCGGATTCGGGGATGGTGACGAAGCGCGGGTCGACGTCGAGTTCGTCGGTGGTGACTGCGAAGAGCACGTCGACCTCGTCGGGGCTGGGCTTCAGATCGCTCACCGCGGTGTCCGACCACACGACGAACGGTGACATGACGTAACCGGAGCGGGTGATGTAGTCGTCGAGCCGGCCGAGGACGGACTCGGGGCCGAGGTCGATTCCGAGTTCCTCGTGCAGCTCGCGCAGGGCGGCCTCCTCGGGCTGCTCCCCCTCGTCCAGACGTCCGCCCGGCAACGCGAACTGGCCGGGATGTGCCCGCAGACGGGTCGGTCGCCGTGTGAGGGGCATGACGGGGTTACCGTTCCCGTCGTCGAGCACCGCCACGACGACGGCTGCGTGCCGGCGGCCGTCGAGCGGCAGTCGGCGCGAATCGAACGCGTCCAGCGCGTCGCGGACGTTGTCTCTGTCGAGAGGGTGAGCAGCGGGCATGGGTCGACAGTAGTTCGTCACAACTGCCCCGGCGGCTAGGCGCATGCCCTGGCCGGTATCGGTGACACCGGCCTCGAAGGGGGAGTTCTGAATATTTATAGTTTCCGTGCAGTCCGGATTATCTGCGTGGGGTGGGAGTTCTCCGAACACGGATCCCCACCCGCGGTCATAGTGGGAGCCGACGGAAAGGAGCTCGATGAACGACGTGCCCGCCGGCCTCGACCTCGATGCGCTCGATGCCTATCTGCAGACCTCCGCCCCCGACCTGTTCTCCGGTCCCCTCCGCGCGCGCCTGATCAGCGGCGGACGCTCGAATCTCACCTACGAGGTGACCGACGGCGATCGGCGGCTGGTGTTGCGCCGTCCCCCACTCGGACACGTCCTCGCGACCGCACACGACATGGCTCGCGAGTACCGCGTCATCTCCGCGCTCGCCGGCACCGCGGTACCGGTCCCCCGCTCGCATCTGCTGTGCGAGGACGATTCGGTGCTCGGCGCGCCCTTCTATCTCATGGATCTGGTCGTGGGGACGCCCTATCGCACCGCGGAGCAACTCGAACCGCTCGGCGCCGAGCGCACGCGCGTGATCTCCGAGCGGATGGTCGACACCCTGGCCGCCCTGCACGCGGTGGACCCGGAGACCGTGGGACTCGAGGACTTCGGCCGCCCCCAGGGCTTCCTCGAGCGGCAGGTGCGGCGCTGGACCACCCAGCTCGAGAACTCGCACAGCCGGGACCTCGACGGCGCCGACGAGCTGCACCGGCTGCTCGTCGACAATCTGCCGGGCGACGGCGAGGTGCGCATCGTGCACGGCGACTACCGGCTCGACAACGTTCTCGTCGTCGACGACGACAAGGTGGTCGCGGTGCTGGACTGGGAGATGGCCACGCTCGGCGATCCCCTCACCGATGTGGCGTTGCTGCTGGTGTACCAGCGGCTGGCGCGGGAGAACACGGAGTTCCCCGTGTCGACGGTGTCCCGCGCTCCGGGCTTCCTCGGCGACGACGAACTGCTTGCCCGGTACGAGGCCGCCGGTGGACGCGACCTGTCGGACATGGCGTTCCACCTCGCCCTGGCCTACTACAAGCTCGCGGTGATCCTCGAGGGCATCTACTTCCGGTTCCGTCAGGGCAAGACGGTCGGCGACGGGTTCGAGGAACTCGGCCGCGGCGTCGAGCCGCTGTTGCACGCCGGTATCCATGCGCTGACGAGTCGGAAGAGTTGATCTCGCGACCGTTGTCGTAGTCGCTCGGTACGCTCCGCTCATGCCGCATCCGGTGATGTTCGACGAGGCGGATCCCCTGCTAGCTCGTGTGCGCTCGCTCGCGCTGGCCCTGCCCGGCGCCTCCGAGAAGATCTCGCACGGCCGTCCGTTCTTCTCCACCCGGACGGCCTTCGCGGTCTACGGAGGCGGCGAGAAGGGCACCCGCGCACCGTTTCCCCGCTCCCTCATCGTCAAGCCCGACGAGGAGGAGCGCCGCGCGCTGCTCGAGGAACCCCACACCTATGTGCCGATGTATTTCGGGCCGTCCGGGTGGGTCGGGTACGACCTCGCCCGTCCGGAGGTGGACTGGGACGAGGTCGCCGAACTGCTCGACATGTCCTATCGGCAGACCGCGCCACCGAAACTGGTGCGCGAGCTCGACGCCCGCCTCGGCTGACGGGCGCCGAGCGGCGCGGGTTCAGCCCTGCTGGTCGCCGATGCTGACCATCCACGACACGCCGAAGCGATCGGTGCACATGCCGAACAGATCGCCCCAGGGGGCACGCTCCAGCGGCATGTCGACGCGACCGCTCTCGCTCAGCGCGTCCCACCAACCCCGGAGCACGCTCTCGTCGTCCCCGCTGAGCGACAGCGAGAAGTTCGTGCCGGGCGTGTAGTCCATGCCGTTCGGGGTGTCCGAGGCCATGAGCACGAAGCCGCGGTCGGTGGTGAGCATCGAGTGCATCACCTTGTCGTCCTCGCTCGGATCCTGCGAGGCGTTCATGTCCGCGAATCTGCTCACCGTCAGTTCGCCGCCGAACACCGACCTGTAGAACTCCATGGCCTCGCGCGCGGAATCGCGGAATGCGAGATAGGGATTGAATCGTGTGGTCATCGTGGTCCTTTCGCGGGTGCCGCAGGGCACGGATGGTGCCGCACGAAGAATGACCGTCTGCCGACGCATTTCTCATCGTGGACGGTGCGCACCCCGCTCCGGGAGCGTTCGGCGCGATCCGTGTCAGGAGACCGCCACTGTGGCGCGGGCGTACTCGGGTCGGTCGACCAGATCGGCCAGCACGCGCCCGACCGCACGTCGCGGGACCGCCCACGACGAGACGTCGCCGTCGGACACCGTTGCCTCGGCGTCGTCGCCCTTCGGGCAATCTCCGATCGCGTACCCGACGATGCTCCGGACCGAGCGAACGGCAGCATGTCTGCGCACCACGGCTGCGCCGATCACGACGATCGCTGAGCGGGTGGGGTGGGGCGATCCGAACTTCGCTGCCCGTCAGTTTCGCCGTAGCGTGGGCGTCACTCCTAGTGGCTGTCGGGCGTTGAGCCGCGCGAAGGCTCCGCAGGTGACCGGGCAAAGCTCTCGTATCTGGCATTGAGGGTTGCCGCCCGGTCGCGGAGGGCCGCACGCAGCGACTCGGGTGCGAGGACTTCGGCGGCGGTGTCGAGCTGCCAGATCGCCCAGACAGCGTGCCTCAGGTCCTCGAAGGTCACGTCGAGACGCACCCAGCCGTCTTCCTCCGGTTCCTCGGCGCGGACAGCTCGCGCGGTGTTCAGCAACTCCTCACGTCGCGTGGGTTCGACCCTGACCAGCACAGGGATGTGGTTCGTCGACAAGAACTGGGCGCTGCGCTCGGCCCAGATGCGGTCGAGGTCAACCTGCGCGGGACGCTCGGCCAGTTCCGGAAGCTCCTCGGCGGTCACCATGCACGAGAGCCGGTACGTCCGATCCTCTCCCGACTTGGTGGCCAGCAGGTAGGTGCGGCCGCGAACGGTGACCAGACCGATCGGATCGACGGCGTGCCAGCGGGGTGCCTTGTCCGGTGCGGTGTACTGGAAGCGAAGCTTGTGCCCGGTGAGCACGGCATGGCGGACTACGCCCATCACGCCACTCGCCACGTCCTCGGTGACCAGCCGTCGTGAGAGCAGGTCGGTGTCGGGCTCGACCAGGAACCGCCGAGCCGCATCGTCCAGGCTGGTGCGGTGGCCTTCGGGCAGCGCATCGACCACCTTGCGCATCGCGGAAGCGAGCGCGGTGCCGAGGCCGAAGACCTTCTCGCCGCGGCCCGACCCGGCGGTCAGCAGCGCGAGGGCTTCATCATGGTTCAGTCCGGTCAGCTCCGTGCGGAAGCCGGGAAGCAGGGAAAACCCGCCGTGTCGCCCGCGATCGGCGTAGACCGGGACGCCGGCAGTGGACAGCGCCTCGATGTCGCGCAGCACCGTGCGGGCGGAGACCTCCAGCTCGCCGGCGAGCTCGTCCGCGGTCATCCGACCCCGCTGGCGCAGCAGCAGCACCAGTGAGACCAACCGATCGGCTCGCATAGTTTCATTCCTATCAAAAATCATGACACAAGATGTCGCGTTTTGTTGGGAGGCTGAGTTTGCGGGCGTTGAGGACGGCGACCACCCGGCCGCCGGGCGCTCGCAGTCGCAACGATTGGAGTGGCAATGGAACGAACAGCGGTCAACCCGGTGACATGGTCGCAGGAGATGGGATTCAACCAGGGCGAGGTCGTCGCAGGGCACACCCGGACCCTCTACATCTCCGGGCAGACCGCGATGAGCAAGGACGGCCGGCCCGAGCACGACGGGGACATCGCGGCCCAGCTCGCGCTGGCCGTGGACAACCTCGAAGCCGTGCTCGCCGAGGCCGGCATGTCCCTAACAGACCTCGTCAGGCTCAACGTGTACACCACCGACGTGGACGCGCTGTTCCCGCACTACGGCGTGCTCGCCGGGCGGCTCGGCGCCGCGGGCGTCGCGCCCACAACCACGATGCTCGGGGTGACGCGGCTGGCGATCCCCGGTCAGATGATCGAACTCGAAGGAACCGCTGTCGCGTAACGCGGCCTTGCCACTCCTGCTGCTCGTGCCGGTCTCGCCGGCGCGAGCAGCAGGAAGATGGGGAGCATACGATGCTCACGATCATGACGATCGGGGTCTATGGCTGCGATATCGGCGCCTTCTTGGAGCGGCTGCGGGAAGCGAACGTCCGCCTGTTGCTGGAGTGCGCCGGCGCCGGGGTGCCCGGGACCCGAGTACGCCTGGACCAACTCGCTCAGGCTCCAGGCCGCCCTCGCCCAGGTGAAAATCGACTACCGGCAGGCCAACGCCCTGNGCAGATCGTCTCGCGGTGCCGCGAAGTCCAAGGCACCGCGAGCCCGGCAGGGGCGCAGGCTGTGACCGCCGATCGACCGCTTCGCTGCGGCTCTGGTCCCCTTATCCACAGGAAGCCGCCGAGCCAACGTCGCGCACCGCACCGACGCGGCTGCTCGGCCGGCCGGGGGACCAGGCAAAAACGCCCCCGGGACATGACGAAGCCCAGGCGAGAAACTTACTCTCACCTGGGCGTTTACGTCGGGCTGACAGGATTTGAACCTGCGACCACTTGACCCCCAGTCAAGTGCGCTACCAAGCTGCGCCACAGCCCGTCCGCGCTCTCTCCGAGCGCTCTCAGAGATTACAACAGGAACGGACCGAAACACTAATCGGCTGGTCAGCGCGTTTTCACGACCGGACGTCGGGAGCTCACTTGCGGCGGTCGCGCTTCTCCCGCACGCGCACCGAGATCCGCACGGGACTGCCGTCGAAGTTGAACTCCTCCCGCAGGCGACGCTCGAGGAAGCGGCGGTAGCCGGCCTCGAGGAAGCCCGTGGTGAACAGCACGAAGGTCGGCGGCCGCGTGGCCGCCTGGGTGGCGAACAACACCCGGGGCAGGCGACCGCCGCGCATCGGCGGCGGAGTCGCGGCCACGACCTCCTTGAGCCACGAGTTCAGGCGTCCGGTCGAGATGCGCTTGTCCCACGACTCGAGGGCCGTCTCCATGGCCGGGACGAGCTTCTGCACGGCGCGACCGGTCTTGGCGGAGATGTTCACCCGCGATGCCCACGGCACCCGCAACAGGTCGCGGTCGATCTCGCGGCCGAGTTCGTAGCGGCGATCCTCGTCGACGAGATCCCACTTGTTGAACGCGATCACCAGGGCGCGCCCGGACTCGACGACCATCGTGATAACCCGCTGGTCCTGCTCGGTGATGGGCTGCGAGGCGTCGATGAGCAGCACCGCCACCTCGGCCGCGTCGATCGCACCCCGCGTGCGCAGGGAGGCGTAGAACTCGGCGCCGGACGCACTGTTGACGCGCTTGCGCAGACCGGCGGTGTCGACGAAGCGCCACGGCTTGCCGCCGAGCTCGACGATCGAGTCCACCGGGTCGACGGTGGTGCCGGCGATGTCGTGCACCACCGACCGTTCGTCGCCGGCGAGCTTGTTGAGCAGGCTCGACTTGCCGACGTTCGGCTTGCCCACCAGCGCGACGCGGCGAGGCCCTTCCCCACCGGTACCCTCGCGGGGCGTGGCCGGCAGCTTGGCGAGCAGCTCGTCGAGCAGATCACCGGTGCCGCGACCGTGGGTGGCCGATACCGAATAGGGCTGGCCGAGTCCGAGGGACCACAGTGTCGCGGCTTCGGATTCGACACGGTCGTCGTCTACCTTGTTCGCCACGAGCAGCACCGGAGTCTTCGACCGACGCAGCACCTTCGCGACGGCCTCGTCCACGCTGGTGGCGCCCACGGTGGCATCGACGACGACGAGGATCGCGTCGGCGGTGCGCATCGCGACCTCCGCCTGGCGGGCCACGGACTGCTGCATGCCCTTCGCGTCGGGTTCCCATCCGCCGGTGTCCTGCACCATGAACCGGCGGCCGTTCCACGACGCCTCGTACGAGACGCGGTCGCGGGTGACGCCCGGGACGTCCTCGACGACGGCTTCCCGTCGGCCGATGATGCGGTTGACCAGGGTGGATTTGCCGACGTTCGGTCGGCCGACCACGGCGACGGTCGGGACCGGGACGAACTCCTCGAGGTCGCCGCCCTCGGCGAATTCGATGTCCCAGTCGCCTTCTTCCGACCACGTGCCGTCGCCGTCGAACCCGGTGTAGTCGGTACTCAGGTCGTCGCTCACAGCTTCGCTCCAGTCTGCTCGGCGACCACCGCGAGCAGCGCGGCGATCACCTCGTCGATGTTCATGTCGCTGGTGTCCACGACGACCGCGTCGTCCGCCGCGCGCAGCGGGGACACCGCGCGGGTGGAGTCGAGGTGGTCGCGGCGCTGCACCGCGGCGAGGACCGCCTCGTAGTCGTCGCCGCGACCCTCGGCGATGTTCTGGTTGTTGCGCCGGTGCGCGCGGGCCTCCGCCGAAGCGGTGAGGAAGATCTTCACGTCCGCGTCGGGGAAGACGACGGTGCCGATGTCGCGTCCTTCGATCACGACGCGGTGCTCGGCGCGGCCGAGCCGCTGCTGGGCCTCGACGAGCAGGGTGCGCACCTCGGGCACGGCGGAGACCGCGGAGACCGCGGCCGTGACCTCGGCGCCGCGGATGACCTCGCGCACGTCGTCCCCGTCGAGGCGGATGTCCTCGACGGTGGGGTCGGTGCCGATCGACCACGGCAGGCCGGCGGTGACCGCGGCGATCGCGGCCGGATCGGTCAGATCGGTGCCGCGGCGCAGGGCGTGCAGCGTCGCGATGCGGTACATCGCGCCGGTGTCGAGATAGGCGGCACCGAGATGCTGCGCGAGACGCTTGGAGACGGTGGACTTGCCCGTGCCGGACGGCCCGTCCATCGCGACGACCAACGCGTCGGCCGGTGCGCCGGTCACAGCATCACCGCCTGGTACAGGCCCCCGACCTCGTTGCGGCCGAGGACACGGAGGGTGCCGGGACGCTGGTCGCCGAGCGCCACGGGACCGATGTTGGTGCGCACGAGCCGGATCACGGGGAACCCGACCGCATCGAGCAGACGTCGCACGATGTGCTTGCGCCCCTCGTGCAGCACGAGCCGCACCAGCGACTGGCCCTCGTGGACCTCGAGCAGCGAGAACTCGTCGACGGAAGCGGGTCCGTCCTCGAGTTCGATGCCTGCCTTGAGCTGCTTGCCGACACCGCGGGCGAGCACACCCTTGACGGTCGCCAGATAGGTCTTGGGCACCTCGAAGGACGGGTGCATCAGCCGATGGGCCAGTTCGCCGTCGTTGGTGAGCAGCAGCAGCCCTTCGGTGTCGGCGTCGAGACGACCGACGTGGAACAGGCGCTGCCCGGCGGCGACGCGTTCGGAGACGATGTCGCCGACGCACGGACGGCCGAGATCATCGGACATCGTGGACTGCCAGCCGCGGGGCTTGTTCAGCACGAGGTGCACGAGATCCTTGTTGATGACGACGCGGACGCCGTCGACCCGGATCACGGCGTTCTCCGGGTCCACGCGCAGGCCCTGCTCGACGACGATGTTGCCGTCGACCTCGACGCGACCCGCGGCGATGAGTTCCTCGGCGGCGCGGCGCGAGGCGACGCCGGCCTGGGCGAGCACCTTCTGCAGCCGCACGCCTTCACCGGCGGGCAGCTGGGCGGGGCCGGCCTCGCGATGCTGGTGCCGCGCGGGACGGGCGTTGCTCACGGTCGGAACGACGCGCTGCGCGACGCGCTTGGCGGCAGGCTTGGAGGGCTTACCGGTCGAGGTGCCCTTGCGGTGCGGTTTGCGACCGGCGGCCGACTGTGCCGGTTTGCGACCTCCGGCCGACTGTGCCGGTTTGCGACCTCCGGCCGACTGTGCCGGATTGCGACCTCCGGCCGACTGGCCGGGAGTGGCCCGGCGATCGGAGCGGGGTGAGTCGGTGTGCTCCCCCGAACGGGGAGCCCCTGCGCGCCCCGAGCGGGGAGCTTCGGTGCGTCCTCCGGAACGCGGTGCTTCCGCGCGTCCCGAGCGGGATCCCCCGGTGTTGCGCGTGTTCGCGCTACGGGGATTGTCTCTTCTACGGTCCGGTGTGCCATCACGGCGAGCGGGTGTATTCACTTGGTTCCTGTCAGTTCTCTGGATCGAACTCCGCGGGCGAGAGAGTCTCGGGACGCGCGTTCCTACCCATTCTCTCAAATCGTGGGTCCGACTCGAGACTGTCGGCGATGTCGTCGATCACATCGACATCGGGCAGAAGCGGCGCAACGGGCGGCAGATCCTGCAGAGATGCCAGGCCGAGGCGTTCGAGGAACAGCTCCGTGGTGACGTAGAGCGTGCCGCCGGTCTCCGGATCGGTGCCCGCCTCGGCGATCAGATCCCGCGCGAGCAGGGTGCGCATCACCCCGTCGACGTTGACGCCACGCACGGCACGGACACGGCTGCGCGTGACCGGTTGCCGGTAGGCGATCACGGCGAGCGTCTCGAGTGCGGCGCGGGTGAGCTTGGTGCGCGCGCCACCCTGCAGCAGCTTCTCGACGTAGGGCGCGAAATCGCGGCGCGTGTAGAAGCGCCAGCCGTCGCCCGCGAACCGCAGGTCGATGCCGGATCCGCGCGCGGTGAGGTCCTGTGCGAGACGCCGCAGTGCGGCCTCGGCGTGGTCGGCGGTGACCCCGATGGCGGTCGCGAGCTGCTCGGTCGGCGCGGGGGTGTCGACGACGAGCAACAGTGCCTCGAGTGCCGCAGTGAGTTCGTCGGCGGCGATCTCGAGAAGTTCACCGTCCCACGCGCGTTCCGGCGCAGCAGCGTCTTCGTCACGTTCCCGCGCGGTGTGGTCCGCGCTCCCCGGCGCAGCGTCACTCTCGGGCGCAGCGTCACTCTCGGGCGCAGCGTCGTCCGCGTGCTCCCGCGCGACGGTGTCGTCCGCGTGCTCCCGCGCAACGGTGTCGTCGTTCACCCGTAGTCCTCCTCGAAATCGATGGCCTCCCCGTCGGTCTCCCCTGTCCACGCGACCTGCAGATGTCCGAGTGGGTCGGGTTGTTCGAAGGTGACGGCACGTTCGCGGTAGAGCTCGAGCAGCGCGAGGAACCGGGCGACGACGAGCAGTCCGAGATCGCAGTCGGCGACGAGTTCGTCGAATCCGACCCAGACGCCGGCGCCGCGGGCGCGCAGCAGGCCGAGGATGTGGGCGGCCTGTTCGGGAACCGACACCTTCGGGGTGTGCAGGTGGTCGAGGCCGACGGTCGGTGGTGGTTTCGGCCGGAACGCCGCGGCCGCGATCTCGGCGAAGCGGTGCGCGTCGACACCGAGCACGACCTCCGGTACGAGATTCTCGTAGCACTCCTCGAGCGACACCGCGCGCGGATAGCGGCGCAGGGCGGCGGCCTCGAGGGCGGCGAACTGTTCGGCGATCTGCTTGTAGGCCCGGTACTGCAGTAGACGCGCGAACAGCAGGTCGCGGGCCTCGAGCAAGGCGAGATCCTCGGGGTCGTCGACCTCGCCGGCGGGCAGCAGCCGGGCGGCTTTGAGGTCGAGCAGGGTCGCGGCGACGACCAGGAACTCGGTGGTCTGATCGAGGCCGAGTTCGGGACCGAGTTTGCGGGTGTAGGCGATGAAGTCGTCGGTGACCTCGTGGAGAGTCACCTCGGTGACGTCGAGGCGACGCTGCGAGATGAGGGTGAGCAGCAGGTCGAACGGCCCCTCGAAGTTGCGCAGGCGCACATGGAAGCCCGAGGTGGTCTCCTCGACCTCCGGCCGGTCCGGTTCGGTGGGTTCCTCGAGGACCACCGCGTCGACCTCCACATCGGGCGCCGTGCCGGTGTCCGCAGAGTCCTGGACGGGAGCGTGCACGGGGCTCAGCGACCGCTCCGGTGGATCACTTCCCGCGCGAGTGCGCGGTACGATTCGGCGCCGGCAGAGGTGGGCGCCCAGCGGGTGATGGGTTCGCCGGCGACGCTGGTCTCGGGGAACTTGACGGTGCGGTTGATGACGGCGTCGTAGACGAGATCGCCGAAGACCTCCACGACCCGCGACATCACCTCACGACCGTGCAGGGTGCGCTGATCGAACATGGTGACGAGGATGCCGGCAACGGTCAGCTTCGGGTTGAGCCGGTCGCGGACCTTGGCGACGGTGTCGTTGAGCAGCGCCAGGCCGCGCAGGCTGAAGAACTCGCATTCCATGGGGATGAGCACCGAGTCGGCGCAGGCGAGCGCGTTGACGGTGAGCAACCCCAGCGACGGCTGGCAGTCGACGAGGATGTAGTCGTAGCGGTCGAGCACCGGGTACAGGGCGCGGCCCAGGGCCTGTTCGCGGCCGACCTCGGAGACGAGCTGGATCTCGGCCGCCGACAGGTCGATGTTGCTCGGCAGCAGGTCGAGGCCCTCGACGTGGGTGCGCACGAGCACGTCGTCGGTGGACACCCGCGGTTCGACGAGCAGGTTGTGCACGGTGAGATCGAGATCGTGGTGGGCGACACCGAGTCCGGCGGACAGTGCGCCCTGCGGGTCGAGGTCGACGAGCAGGACGCGGCGCCCGTACTCGGCGAGGGACGCCCCGAGGTTGATGGTCGAGGTGGTCTTGCCGACCCCGCCCTTCTGGTTGCACATCGCGATGATGCGGGCCGGTCCGTGGGTGGACAACGGCACCGGTTCCGGGACGGGACGGCGTGGCCGGCCGGTCGGTCCGAGATCGGACTCGGCAGCGGTTCCGGAGGTGGTGGAAGGCTCGGTGGTGGACATTCTGTCGGTGTCCTCGCGGCCGTGTGCGTCGACCGGGACGGTGTTCGACCGGAGGTGCTCCGGCTCCGTGTACGTGGCGGGTGGCCGAGGTGTGCCCACGTTCGGTACTCCCCCTGTCTTGCGACCCGGATGTCTTCTCGTCGACCCGTCGGGTGACCCGGCGGCTCGTCCCCAGAACGCTACCGCTTCGTCGGCAGGATCACCGCACGGACACGCGTCCCCTGCGGAGTCGGTCATCGTGCCCGCGGATGCGCCTGCGCCCATACCTCGCGGAGGGCACCGGCGGTGACCAGGGTGTATATCTGCGTGGTCGTCACAGAAGCATGCCCCAGTAACTCCTGTACCACGCGTACGTCGGCGCCACCGTCGAGCAGGTGCGTCGCGAAGGAGTGCCGCAGCGTGTGCGGCGACACCCCGACGTCGACTCCGGCGCGCTCGGCGGCGGTCTGCAGCACCTTCCACGCGCTCTGCCGCGACAGGCGGCCGCCGCGCGCGTTGAGGAAGACCGCGGCGGTGCGGCCGGTTGTCAGGGCGGGTCGTCCCCGCACGAGATAGGCGTCGAGCGCGCCGAGCGCCGGGCGTCCGACCGGGACGAGTCGCTGTTTGCCGCCCTTGCCGCGCAGCAGCACGGAGCGTGATTCGGTGTCGATGTCGTCGACGTCGAGCCCGACGGCCTCGGAGATGCGGGCGCCGGTGGAGTACAGCAGTTCGAGCAGGGCGCGGTCGCGCATGCTGCGGGGTCCGTCGGCGTCGCGGCCGGCGGCGTCGCGGCCGGCGGCGTCGAGGATCGCGGTGACCTGGTCGACGGTCAGCGCCTTGGGCAGGCGACGCCCGGCCGCCGGGGGTTTGACGGTGCGGGCGACGTCGACCGGGGTCTGTCCTTCGGCCGCGGCGAAGCGGTGCAGGCCGCGCACGGCGATCAGGGCGCGGGCGGCCGAGCTCGCTGCCAGCGCCGGGCGGTTGCGTTCCGGGTCTCCGCGGCGCAGGCTCGCGGCGAAGTCGCTGATGTGGTGTTCGTGCACGTCGGCGAGGTCACCGATGTGGATGTCGGTGAGGTGTTCGACGTAGCGCAGCAGGTCGCGGCGGTAGGAGGCGAGGGTGTTCGTCGCGACCCCCCGTTCGACGGTCAGGTGCGCGAGATAGGCGTCGAGTTGCCCGGTGAGTGTCGGGGACGGCTGCGGAGCGACCTGCGTGGCGGGACGCTCCTCACCGGGCAGCACTGCTCACCCCTCCGCGCGCGTGCGAGCGAAGGTGGTGGGCCGGTCCGGCCACGGCGCGTCCGGTGCGCGGGTCGCGGTGCCCGTCGCGCGGGCGGTTGCGAACGCGAGGAGACCGGACACCGCGGTGGCGTTGACGATCTCCCCGCGCAGCACCATCGCCACGGCCTCGTCCACCGGGACGCGGCGGACCTCGAGATCGGCCTCCTCGTGCTCGGGTTCGGGCCGGTCGACCTCGCTCAAGCCGCGGGCGGCGAAGACGCGCACGGCTTCGTCGGTGAATCCGGGTGAGAGCGCGAGGTCGACGAGGAGTTCCCAGTCGGCGGCGGCCAGGCCGGTCTCCTCGGCGAGTTCGCGGCGGGCGGTGTCGAGGGGGTCCTCGCCGGGTGCGTCGAGCAGCCCGGCGGGCAGTTCCCACAGTCGCCGGCCGAGCGGGTGCCGGTACTGGTGCACGAGCACCACCCGGTCCTTCTCGTCGACGGCCACCACCGCGACCGCACCGTGGTGTTCGACCACTTCGCGTTCGGCGGTGTGCCCGTCGGGCATCGCCACGTTGTCGACGCGCAGCGACACGATGGCGCCCGTGTAGATCCGCCGGCTGTCCAGGGTGCGGAAGTCGTGTCGCTGCGCCATGTCGACTACTCGGCGTCGCCGGCGGTGGACGTCGACGCGGTCGAGCCGACCGATTCCTCGGAGGTGCTGCTCTCGCCGTGGATGTCGACCGGGAGTCGCTCAGCCGCCTTGTACTGCAGTGCCGCGGCAACGAGGCCGGAAAACAGCGGGTGCGGGCGGGTGGGCCGGCTCTTGAGTTCCGGGTGCGCCTGGGTGGCGACGAAGAACGGATGCTGCTCGGCCGGGTACTCGACGAACTCGACGAGCCGCCCGTCCGGGGAGGTGCCGGAGAACACCAGACCGGACTTGGCGATCTTGTCGCGGTAGGCGTTGTTGACCTCGTAGCGGTGCCGGTGCCGTTCGGAGACCTGCTCGCTGCCGTAGGCCCTGGCCACGACCGAGCCCTTCTTCAGCGTGGCCGGGTAGGCACCGAGACGCATGGTGCCGCCGAGATCGGCCTCACCGGCGACCGCCTGTTCCTGGTCCGCCATCGTGGAGATCACCGGGGCGGTGGTGTCGGGATCGAACTCGGTGGACGACGCGTCCTCGATGCCGACCGACCGCGCGGCCTCGATGACGACACACTGCAGGCCCAGGCACAGGCCGAGCAGCGGGATCCGGCGGGTGCGGGCGAACCGGATGGCGCCGAGCTTGCCCTCGATACCGCGGATGCCGAAGCCGCCGGGGATCAGGACGGCGTCGACGTCGCCGAGGTGCTTCTCGGCACCGGCCTCGGTCTCGCACTCGTCGGAGGCGACCCAGCGGATCTTGACCTTCGCGCGGTGCGCGAAACCGCCGGCGCGCAGCGCCTCGGTGACCGACAGGTAGGCGTCGGGCAGGTCGATGTACTTGCCGACGAGCGCGACCTCGACGGTCTCGCGGGGGTTGTGGACCCGCTCGAGCAGGTTGCCCCACACGGTCCAGTCGACGTCCCGGAAGGGCAGGCCGAGCTGGCGCACGACGTAGGCGTCGAGTCCCTCGCTGTGCAGCACCTTCGGGATGTCGTAGATGCTCGGCGCGTCGGGGCAGGAGATGCAGCCGGCGACGTCGACGTCGCACATCAGCGAGATCTTCGCCTTGAGCGAGGCCGGCACGTCGCGGTCGCAGCGCAGTACGAGCGCGTCGGGCTGGATACCGATGTTGCGCAGCGCGGCCACCGAGTGCTGGGTGGGCTTGGTCTTCAGCTCACCGGACGGCCCGAGATAGGGCACGAGCGAGACGTGCAGGAAGAAGCAGTTGTCGCGGCCGACCTCGTGGCGCACCTGGCGGGCGGCCTCGAGGAAGGGCTGCGACTCGATGTCGCCGACGGTGCCGCCGATCTCGGTGATCACCACGTCGGGGGTCTGGCCCTCGGAGTCGGGTGCGGCCATCGCGAGGATGCGGCGCTTGATCTCGTCGGTGATGTGCGGGATGACCTGCACGGTGTCGCCGAGATATTCGCCGCGGCGTTCCTTGGCGATGACCGTGGAGTACACCTGGCCGGTGGTGACGTTCGCGTCGGCGGACAGGTCGCGGTCGAGGAAGCGCTCGTAGTGGCCCACGTCGAGGTCGGTCTCGGCGCCGTCCTCGGTGACGAAGACCTCACCGTGCTGGAACGGGTTCATCGTGCCGGGGTCGACATTGAGGTACGGGTCGAGCTTCTGCATCGTCACGCGCATGCCGCGTGCGGTGAGCAGAGTGCCCAGGCTCGACGCTGTGAGCCCCTTGCCGAGAGAGGACGCGACGCCCCCGCTGACGAAGATGTGCTTGGTAGGGGTACGCGAGTGGCGTGACTGTGGCAAAGAAGCTCCCGTGACGTCAGGTGCAGGACTTTTGGACTGATGCGATACAGCTGGGGCCTGCCGACCCACGGAACTTCACGGTAACACCTCCGTGGGCGGGCGCGTACCCGACTCGCGATTGCCGACCCTCGGTGCAATCGACGTCACAGGCGGCGACGCTCAGCGGGCCGGGGAGCCGACTGTGACGGCGGTGGCGCTCGGCCCCGTCCCGTACCGGCCGGTGCCCCCGTCGTACTGCTCGCGCAGCGCCAGAACCGTCGTCAGGCGCCCCGATTCGCGGTCGAGATTGTCGACCGTGGACAGGCCCGCGGCGAGCGCGGCGTCGGCCCGCACGACGGCGATCGGTCCGTTGCCCTCCGCTGCCCCCGTGCGGCCGGCGAGCACCGCGCCGGCGCCGCGGCCGTCGACGACCCCGGCGAAGCGCGCGATGAGCGACCCGCGATTGCCGGCGCGTTCGGCGTTGCCGCTGTGGTCGCCGGTGACAACGAGGGCGCTCTGGGCCGGTTCGACCTGACCGTCCTCGTAGGTGACGAAACCGCCGCTGCGCAGCGTGGTCAGGGCGAGGGCGCGTTCCTCGGGGGTGCTGCGCGGTTGCCCGGTGCCCGGGTCGACGAGCAGCACCGCGCCGAGCAGATCCCCGGCGAGGCTGCCCGGGTCGACGGCGCCGGTCTGCAGTTCCACGCCGGCGGGCACGACGTTGGTGACGGTTGTGCGGAGCTGGTCGGTGCCGGAGGCGTCGACGAACGAATCGGTCAGCGCGATCCGGGCGGTGACCCGGCCGCCGGCATCACCGACGGACCGCACGACGGCGTCGACGTCCTCGGGTGCGGCGTCCGGGGTGGTCACGAGAAGGACGGTGCGGTCGAGGAGTTCGTCGCGCACGATCCGCGGGCCGACGGTCGAGTCGAACCCGTCGGCGGCGAGCAGTTGTGCCTCGAGCCGGCTGCCGTGGTCCTCGGCCTCCTGGATCTCGCGGCGCAGCTCGGCCTTGTCGTCGCGCAAGCCGGAGACGACGCTGTCGGCCAGCAATCCGGAGCCGAGCACGATCCCGACCGCCAGGCCGAGGAACACCGCCACCAGGGAGACGGCGTGATGGCGCATCGAGATCACGCGCGCAGACCCCGAATCCACTCGACGGCGGAGTCCCACCACTGCCGGGCGAGTTCGACGACGTCGGCACCGAGATTGGACACGGCGAGTGCGGCGATCACGGCGATGAGGGCCGCGAAGACGAGCAGGGCGATCACGCCGCCCGAGACGCGGCTGCGGTAGAGGGTGGCCACCGCCTTCGCATCGACGAGTTTCGGCCCGACCTTCAGACGGGTCATCACCGCCGACGGATTGGTGTCGCGACGGCCGTGGTCGAAGAACTCGTCGAGCGAGACAGTGCTGCCGACGGTCACCACCAGCGCCGCACCGTGATGCTCGACGAGCAGCAGCGCCAGGTCGGTGGGGGTGCCGACGGCGGGGAAGGTCATCGCGCCGATGCCGAGATCCTGTATCCGCTCGAGACCCGGGGCGTGGCCGTCCGGGTCGGCGGGCAGCACCACTTCGGCGCCCGATTTGAGGGTGGAAGTGCCGATCTCGTCGGGGTCGCCGACGATGAGGTCAGGGCGATAGCCCGCCTTGGAGAGGGCGTCCGCGCCGGGGCCGACGCCCACCAGGATCGGTGAGTACTCCTTGATGAACGGCTTGAGATCCTTGAGGTCCTGCACATGCCCGGGGCCGTCGGAGACGACGACGACGTGCCGGTCGCGCAGGTCCAGGTCGATGTCGGGGATGCCGACGCCGTCGATGAGCAGCGGGCTCTCCGAGCGGATGAACTCGATGGTGTTGCCCGAGAACGCCTCGAGATGATCGACGAGCCCGGTTCGCGCCTCGATCATGCGGTCGGAGATCTCGATGTCGGTCTGCTCGTCGCCCTCGATGAGCAGCTTCTCCCCCGCGTACACGCCACCCTCGTGCACCCGGACCTTCGCGCCGTCCTTGATCTTCTTGAAGACCTCGGTGCCGACGTTGTCGACGAGCACGATGTCGTGCGCGACGATCACTTCG
Organism: Rhodococcus sp. Chr-9; assembly: GCF_000801125.1. NCBI lineage: Bacteria > Bacillati > Actinomycetota > Actinomycetes > Mycobacteriales > Nocardiaceae > Rhodococcus > Rhodococcus sp. Chr-9. Next base: position 3,927 of record NZ_JTIZ01000099.1, on the reverse strand, counting down.
GGACCGAGATTCGGGTACCGGCCCGAGATCGACGGGGACGCGTTGATCACCGCGGTGACGCCCGCCTCGACGAGCGCGTCGGCGGTGACACGATCGAGGTCGATGGCGTCGAGGACGACCACGTCGCCGGGACCGATCCGGCGCAGCAGCTTCGCGGTGTTCCTGTCGACCCGGGCAATGCCACTCACTCCGGGCAACGTTTCGTTGTTACGGGACAGCAGCGCCGGCATCTTCATGCAAGAGATGATGCGCCGGTATACGAGTGAGGTTGTGGAGGCGCGCCGGTAGTCGTGTGAACATCACCCCGGCGCGCCGGGCGGGTCAGCCGGTGCGCTCGGCGTGGGCGACGGCCAGCAGTTCCTCGGCGTGCGCACGTCCGGTCTCGGTGTCGTCGAGACCGGCGAGCATGCGGGCCAGTTCGGTAACCCTCTCCTCCTCGCTGAGGGTGCGCACCCCGCTGCTGATCACCCCGGCCCGGTCGTCGACCTTGTCGACGACGAGATGGGTGTCGGCGAACGCCGCGACCTGCGGCAGGTGCGTGACCACGATGACCTGGTGGGTGCGCGACAGGCGCGCGAGACGCCGGCCGATCTCGACGGCGGCGCGGCCACCGACCCCGGCGTCGACCTCGTCGAAGACCATCGTCGCGCCGCGCTCGGAACCGGCGAGCACCACTTCGAGGGCGAGCATGACGCGGGAGAGCTCACCGCCGGACGCGCTGCGGGCGAGCGGGCGGGCCGGGGCGTCGCTGTGCGGAGCGAGCCGGAACTCCACCTCGTCGATCCCGGATTCGCCGGCGTGCAGGAGCCGGTCGCCGACCGACAGCGGGGCGGTGTCGCTCACGGTCGCCGCGCGGTCGGCGATGTGCACGTCGAGCACGGCGCGCCCCATCGCGAGGCCGGACAGTTCCTTGCTCACGGCCTTCGCGAGTTTGCCGGCGACCTTGTGCCGCGCCGCCGACAGCGCGGTGGCGGTCTCCGCGGTCGCGGCGGCCTCCGCGTCGACCTCGGCGGCGAGCTTGTCGATCGCCTCCGCGGAGACGTCCAGTCCGGACAGGCGTTCGCGGGCCTCGCGCGCCCACTCGAGCACGCCGTCTATGTCGGCGGCGTACTTGCGGGTGAGGTTCTTCAGTTCCGCCTGCCGGTTGAGCAGGGTCTCGAGCGCGCTCGGGTCGGACGGCAGGTCGGACAGATAACCGGAGATGTCGCCGGTGACGTCGGTGACCACCGCGATCGCCTCGCCGAGGCGGGGCCCGAGCTCGCGCAGGGCGGGATCGTCGCAGCCCTCGAGGCGGGCGCGGGCCTCGCCGAGCAGGTCGAGTGCCGCCGAGTACGCGTCGGCGTCGCCGCTGTCGTCGCCGGCGAGGGCGTTGTGCGCGACGGTGGCCGCCTCGCGCAGCGAGTCGAGGTCGGACAGGCGCCGCACCTCGTCGACGATGCGGGTGTCCTCCCCCGGTTCGGGTGCGACGCGGTCGATCTCGTCGAGACCGAAGTGCAAGCGATCGGCCTCCTGCGCGAGCTCACGCGACCGTTCGGTGCGTTCCTGCAGTTCGGCGCGGGCCTCGAGCCAGCGGCGTCGCCGGGTTCGGTAGCGGTCGAGCAGACCGGCGACGGTCTTGCCGCCGAACCGGTCGAGCGCGGCGCGCTGCTCGTCGGGACGCAGGAGCCGCAGCTGGTCGTTCTGGCCGTGCACGGTCAGCAGCGGCCCGGTGAATTCGGACAGCACCCCCACCGGCACGCTGCGTCCGCCGAGGTGGGCGCGGGAGCGGCCGTCGCTGCCGACGGTGCGCACGGCGATGATGCTGCCGTCCTCGTCCCGCTGGGCGCCGGTGGCCTCGAGCAGTTCGGCGATCTGCTGTTCGATGTGGCTGGGCGCCGGTTCGATCTCGAAGCGTCCTTCGACCACGGCGCGGTTGGCGCCGACCCGTACCCGGGAGGGGTCGGCGCGCACCCCGGAGAGCAGATGCAGGCTCGTGACGACCATCGTCTTGCCGGCACCGGTCTCGCCGGTGAGCACCGTCAGTCCCCCGTGGAAGCGCGCGTACGCCTCGGAGATCACACCCAGGTTGTCGATCCGGATCTCTGCGAGCATCTCAGAGTTTCCTTCCCCGCCAGCCCTTCACCGGAAGTTCGAACTTGCGCACCATCCGATCCGCGAACGGTGCCGAATCGAGCCGCACCCAGCGGACCGGATCGCATCCTCGCACCACTTCGAGCCGGGCCCCGGCCGGGACGTCGATGATGCGGCGACCGTCGCAGAAGACCACCCCGTCGTGGCCGCCGGCGAGGGTCTCGACGGCGATGATCGACTCGGGGCTGGTTACCAGCGGGCGCGCGAACAGAGCGTGTGCATTGCTCGGGATCACCAGCAGCGCTTCGAGTTCGGGCCAGACGATCGGTCCGCCGGCCGAGAAGGCGTAGGCCGTCGATCCCGTCGGGGTGGCGACGAGGACACCGTCGCAGCCGAACGACGAGACCGGACGACCGTCGACCTCGAGCACCACCTCGAGGACCCCGAGCCGCGACTTGTTCTCGAGACTCGCCTCGTTGAGCGCCCACCCGCGGTCGAGGACCTCGGCGTCCATGCGCACCGTCACGTCGAGCGTCATGCGTTGTTCGACGCGGTACTCGCGGCGCACCACCTGCATGAGCGCTTCCTCGAGGTGTTCGGCCTCGGACTCGGCGAGGAAACCGATGCGACCGAGGTTGATCCCGAGGACGGGCACCGCCGAGTACTGCGCGAGTTCGGCGGCCCGCAGGAAGCTGCCGTCGCCCCCGAGGACGATCACCATCTCGCAGCCGGCGGCCGCCTCCGGTCCCGGTTCGACGACGCTGATGAAACTGCCCGGCAGGGCGAGGACGCCGAGTCCGTTGCTCACCGCCTCGTCGTCGAGGGTGCGCAGACCGATACCGGCCTCACCGAGCATCTTGGCGACCCGCAGCGCGGTGCCGGCGATCTCGTCGCGCCCCGAATGGGAGACCAGCAGGATCTCCCGGCCCGATCGCACCGCGCCCTCCGCGGCGGTCTCTTCGCTCACTGTGGTCCTTCCTGCACCGCACGCTCGATCAGTTCGACCACCGCAGGGTCGAGTTCCGCCGGCCCCGGCTCTCCGGCCCGCAGCCACAGGAAGTACTCGACGTTCCCGGACGGTCCGGGCAGCGGACTCGCCACCGCTCCGAGGGTGAGCAGACCCTGGCGTTGCGCTTCGCGCGCGACGTCGAGCACCGCCTCGGTGCGCAGCGCCGGATCGCGCACCACGCCACCGCTGCCGACCCGGTCCTTGCCCACCTCGAACTGCGGTTTGACCATCGGCAGCAGGTCGCCGCCGGGGGCGACGCAGGCGACGAACGCCGGCAACACCAACTTCAGCGAGATGAACGACAGGTCCGCGACCACCAGGTCGACACGCCCGTCGATCGTCTCCGCGTCGATGCTACGCACATTCGTTCGATCGATCACGTGGACACGCTCGTCGGACTGCAGGCGCCAGATCAGCTGGCCGTAGCCGACGTCCACTGCGACGACCTCCGCGGCACCCTCGTGCAGCAGGACATCGGTGAAACCGCCGGTCGACGCGCCGGCGTCGAGGCAGCGACGCCCCGACACCTGCAACCCCTGCGGTGCGAACGCTTCGAGGGCGCCGAGGAGCTTGTGGGCACCGCGGGACGCCCAGGAGACCTCGTCGCTCCCCTCGGTGACGATCAGCGGCGTGTTCGGTTCGACGGCGGTCGCCGGTTTGGAGGCCACGGTGCCGGCGATCAGCACCCGACCTGCGGCGATCAGTTCGCTGGCGTGCTCGCGGGAGCGCGCCAGACCCCGCCGCACCAGTTCCGCGTCGACGCGTGCCCGGCGTGCCACGTCAGATCTTGTCCACGGTCGACAAAGCGGCTCTTCGCACTTGGTAGGGGCGGGTGTCGATCGACCCCG
>NZ_JTIZ01000098.1:0-1038 GCF_000801125.1 Rhodococcus sp. Chr-9 | reverse complement strand
CCAGAGTTTGTCTTTTTGGCTATTGCGTTTGGAACGTCAAGACTTTCAATCATTGCCCAAAAGTAGTTTTTTAACGTAGCTTTATTACTTTCGTCTACATCGGTCACAAGGTAAACCATATCTAAATTCAGTTTTTTCCTCTTACCTAGAGCTTCTTCAATTGGAACAACTTCAGGAAAAAGTACTTGAACAATATCGCCAACTTCTACCGAAACGGTCAATGTAGCTGATGAAGTGTAAAGATAGCCTGTTTCCCACAGTTCGTAATCAATAACTTGACATCTTGCCTTTGGTATTGGAAGGCCTCTTTTTTCTTTTTTACCATTAGGCATTCTGAAATCAGATATATTGTAATAGTTAGGGTTAAAGTTATCATAAACGTTAGCTTCTAACATTAAATAAAGTCCGCCTTTCTCTTGATTTTAAGCTCTGCCTTACTTAAATTAACTAGCTCCATTTGACCTTTTTCAATTATACGAGTTCTGTATCGCTCAAAGTTCATTACAGGGAATAAGTTTAGTACAGTTGTACCCTTCCAGCCTTGATAAAATTCGTCATTTACATCTGTATTAATTAAAATATAATCTTGTACCTGTTCCGTCTTAAACACAATTGCAGTATATTCGTTTCCAACATCGTCTAAAAATCTAACTCCAGCAGGTGTTTTAGGAAGTTTCGGATATAATACCCCCATAAAACTAAATATTTTTTCTTTTATTTCCCAACGGCTTAAACGGCCTATGTCACTTTCCCCATAATAAGTGTAAGAGGTTCCTTCGATATACTTATAGTCTCCTGGTGCGGTTCCTCCATAAATTTTAGACTTACCAGAAAGAACTTTACCATTTTCAATCATGTCAAAAGTTAAATTTTCGTAAGTATACCACTTTGTAACTACATCGAAAGTTATCTTTTCGCTGAAAGTTCCGTTCTTACCGTAACCCTCTGTCTTTGTGACATCTGCTAAAGCTAAATCAGCATACACCTGAAAAATTTCTGTTTGATATTCAAGTGTAACGAATTTTTTGCTAAGAATAT
>NZ_JTIZ01000097.1:0-815 GCF_000801125.1 Rhodococcus sp. Chr-9 | reverse complement strand
AGGTCAGGGGGTGTTATCGGTGTGTGGGGGTGTGTTGTGGGTGAGGAAGTGGTTGACGTCGACGGTGAGGAACAGGGCGGTGGCGGTGGTGATCACGTGGGCGTGGTCGTTTTCGATGGTGGCTTGCAGGTGGAGTTTGCGGCCGTCGCGGGCGTGGATGTGGGCGCGGAGGGTGTAAGGGGTGTCGAGCAGGATCGGGGCGAGGTAGTCGATGGCAAGGTGGCGGGTGACCGCGGGTTCCCTGACGGTGTAGAGCAAGAGTCCGAACAGTTCGTCGAGGACGGTGGCGACCGCGCCGCCGTGGGCGATCGCGGGGGCGCCGACGTGGCGAGAGTCGAAGCGGTGGTGGGCGTGGACGCCGTGTGCGTCGCGGCGGGCGCGTAGCTGGTGGCCGTGGGGGTTGGCCGGTCCGCAGCCGAGGCAGTGGTCGTGGTGGGGTGGCAGGTCGGCGGAGTCGGGTGCGAGCACAGGGAAGGCGGGAATCCAGTCCGGGACCTGTCGGGGCTCGGGTGTATGGGTGCTGGGTGTGTTCTCGGTCATGGGCGCTTTCTGTGGGGTGTGTCTACCGTGCGGTGGTGAAGAGGATGTCGCAGTGGGCTTTGCGGGCGAGCTCGATCGGTGGGGTAGTCAGCAGCCGGGCCAGCAGCGGTGGCCGGTGGGGATCGGCGGTGACAATGAGGTCGGCGCCGGTGGCGGCGGCCAGGTGCAGCAGCGCGTGCGGGGCGGGTTCGGACAGGATGTGGGTTTCAATGTCGGTGGCGCCGTGGGCGAGGGCGTGCTGGTGGGCGGTCCGCAGGATGGCCTCGGTGGGAGTG
>NZ_JTIZ01000096.1:0-111503 GCF_000801125.1 Rhodococcus sp. Chr-9 | reverse complement strand
GATTGCCAGGTGTCTCACGAACATCCTGACAACCAGCGAATTGCTGCGGCGAATAGCGAGAACGCGAGCGGATACCGAGCTCAGCCCGCAGCGGTCTCCGCGCGGTAGGCGCCCGACGTCTCGAGCACCCACGCGAACTCGAACGCGACCTCGCGCCACTTCTCGTACCGGCCCGACACACCGCCGTGTCCCGCGCTCATCTCCGTCTTGAGCAGCAACGGCGCATCGCCGGTCTTCGTCGCGCGCAGCTTGGCGACCCATTTCGCGGGTTCGACGTAGAGCACGCGCGTGTCGTTGATGCTGGTGATCGCGAGGATCGCCGGGTAATCCTTGGCCTCGACGTTCTCGTAGGGGCTGTACGAGCGCATGTACTCGTACACCTCTGGGTTCTCGAGCGGGTTGCCCCACTCGTCCCATTCGATCACCGTGAGCGGCAAGGACGGATCGAGGATCGACGTGAGCGGGTCGACGAACGGGACGTTCGCGAGGATGCCCGCGAACAGCTCGGGTGCGATGTTCGCGACCGCACCCATGAGCAGGCCACCGGCACTGCCGCCGTCGGCGACCAGCTTCTCCGGGCTCGTGACGCCGGCGTCGATCAGGTGCCGCGCGCACGCCACGAAGTCGGTGAAGGTGTTCTTCTTCGTCAGCGACTTGCCGTTCTCGTACCAGTGCCGGCCCATCTCGCCGCCGCCGCGCACGTGCGCGACCGCGAAGACCATGCCCCGGTCGAGCAGCGACAGGCGTGCGACGGAGAAGGCCGGGTCGATGCTCACTTCGTACGAGCCGTAGCCGTACAGCAGCGTGGGCGCGTTCTCGGGGGTGCCCTTGCGCGCGACGATCGACAGCGGGATCTTCGTGCCGTCCTCGGCGGTCGCCCACTCGCGGCGCTGCTCGTAGAGCGTCGGGTCGAACTCGCCGAGCACCGGCTGCGACTTGAGCAGCTTCAGCTCACCGGTGCTCACGGTGTAGTCGTAGACCCGGCTCGGGGTGATGAACGACGTGTAGCCCAGACGCAGCGTGGGCTGGGTCCATTCGGGGTTCGCGCCCGGTCCGACGGCGAAGAGTTCCTCGTCGAACTCTAGTTCGGTGAGCTTGCCGTAGCCCTCGTCGGTCAACGGCCACACCGCGAGTCGGGTGAGGGCTTCGCGGCGGTAGCCGAGCACCAGGTGTCCCTCGAACGCGTCGACGTCCTCGAGGCGCACGTCGTGCCGGTGCTCGATCAGGGTGCGCAGCGCGGACGGGTCGTCGACGGGAGCCTCGGCGAGGACGAAGTTCTCGGCCTTCTTCCCCGTCTCGGGGTCGACGTCGTTGTGCAGGATCAGGAAGCGGTCCTCACCGGCGATCACGGCGTGCTCGGCACCGTACTCGACACCTTCGCGGCGCGGCAGGATCACACGGAATTCGCCTGTGGGGTTCTCGGATTCGAGCACCCATCCCTCGGTGGTGATCTTCGAGCCGACCCAGATCATGAGGTACTTCTCGCTGCGGGTCGAACCGATCGACACCCAGTACCGCTCGTCGGGTTCGTGGAAGACCTTCACGTCCTCGTCGACGGAGGTGCCGAGCTTGTGCCGCCAGACGGTGTCGGGCCGCCACGACTCGTCGACCGTCTGGTAGAAGACGTGGCTGTGGTCGAGCGCCCACGTCGCTCCCGGTGCGGTGCCGGGGATCTCGTCCGCCCGCATCTCACCGGTGGTGAGGTCCTTGATGCGCAGGGTGTAGCGCTCGTCGCCCACGACGTCGGTCGAGTACGCGAGCAGCGTGCCGTCGTGGCTGATCGAGAACGCCCCGAGCGAGAAGAACTCGTGCCCTTCCGACTCGACGTTGCCGTCGAGGAGCACCTGCTCGCCGGGGAGTTCCACACCAGGCGTGACGTCGGGCGGTGTCCAGTCGTCGGCGTCGGCGATCGGGCACCGGCACTGGATCGCGTACTGCTTGCCCTCGACGGTGCGGGCGTAGTACCACCAGTCACCCATCCGGGTGGGGACCGACATGTCGGTCTCCTGGGTGCGCGACCTGATCTCCTCGAAGATCGCCTCACGCAGCGGAGCGAGATGTTCCGTCTGCGCCTCGGTGTACGAGTTCTCCGCTTCCAGGTACGCGACGACCTCGGGGTCGTTCTTGTCGCGCAGCCATTCGTAGTCGTCGACGAAGGTGTGCCCGTGATGGGTGCGCTCGAGCGGCACCTTCTTCGCGACCGGCGGAGTGATCTTCGAGGAGGTCATATGCGGTCAGCCGATCCAATGGTCGAAGGACAGTCCCGAAATACGTTCGTACGCCTCGATGTAGCGAGCTCGCGTCTTGTCGACGACGTGCTGCGGCAGCGGCGGGGGCGGGGTGTCGGAGGCGCGGTCCCAGCCCGATTCGGGTCCGGTGAGCCAGTTCCGGACGATCTGCTTGTCGAAGCTGGGCTGAACCTTGCCCTCCTCGTACTCGTTCGCGTCCCAGTAGCGGGACGAATCCGGGGTGAGGACCTCGTCGGCGAGCACCAGATTGCCGGCCTTGTCGAGACCGAACTCCAACTTGGTGTCGGCGAGCAGGATGCCGCGGTCGGACGCGTACATGGCGGCGCGGTCGTAGATATCGAGCGTGTCCTGGCGCAGCTTCATCGCCAGGTTCAGACCGACCTTCTCGACGACGTCGTCGAAGGAGATGTTCTCGTCGTGGTCGCCGAGCGCAGCCTTGCTGGCCGGGGTGAAGATCGGTTCGGGCAGTCTGCTGGCCTCGACGAGCCCCTGGGGCAGGGTGACACCGCAGACGGAGCCCGTGGCTTGGTAGTCGAGCAGGCCGGAGCCGGTGAGGAAGCCTCGGGCGACGCACTCGACGGGCACCATCTCGAGGCGCTTGACCACGAGTGCGCGGCCGAGGACCTCCTCGGGGATACGCTCGTCGTCGGGTTCTCCCGCGAGGTGGTTGTTGGTGGCGTCGAGCAGCTTGAAGAAGAACACGCTCATCGCAGTGAGGACCCGCCCCTTGTCGGGGATCGGGGTCTCGAGCACGTGATCGTAGGCCGAGATCCGGTCACTGGCGACGAGGAGCAGGTGCTCGTCGTCGATCACGTACAGATCACGCACCTTGCCGCCGGCGAGGTGTTGGTAGGACTCGAGTGAAGGACGCACGCTGACACCCTAGTGCTCATCGAGTGGGCGTACCGCACCCCGTGGCGGATATCCCACTCGTTCGCAGCCGGGTGGAACAACGAACGTACGAGTGGGAACAGGAGTGGCATGGCCGCATCGTCGCGAGTGGACGTCGGGTTCGGGTCCGAGCGGGGCCCGATCCTCATCGCTCTGATGCTCGCCACCTCCCTCGTGGCGCTCGAGAGCACCATCCTGGCGACCGCGATCCCGACGATCGTCGCGGACCTGGGCGGCTTCACGCAGTTCCCGTGGTTGTTCTCCGCCTATCTGCTCACGCAGGCGGTGCTCGTCCCGGTCTACGGCAAACTCTCCGACGTCTTCGGCCGCACTCCGCTGTTGTTGTTCGGGATCGGGGTGTTCGCGGCGGGTTCGGTGCTGTGCGCGGTGGCGTGGAGCATGCCGACGCTGATCGCGTTCCGCGCGGTGCAGGGACTCGGCGCCGGTGCGGTGCTGCCGATGGCACAGACGATCGCCGGGGACATCTACACGGTCGCCGAGCGCGCCAAGGCGCAGGGCTATCTCGCCAGTGTGTGGGGCATGTCGGCGGTGATCGGCCCGACCGTGGGCGGTGTCTTCGCAGACTTCCTGTCGTGGCGGTGGATCTTCTGGATCAACCTGCCGTTGTGTGCCCTCGCGGCGTGGGTGCTCGTCCGCAACTTCCGCGAGGACACGCCGTCGGGACCGCGACCGCGCGTGGACTGGGCCGGCGCGGCGACACTCGCGGTAGGCGCCGCCCTGCTGATCCTCGGCCTGCTCGAGGGCGGGCAGTCATGGGCGTGGACGTCGGCGACCGGGATCGGCATCTTCGCCGCCGGTGCAGCCCTGATCGCGGTGTTCGTGTGGATCGAGTCCCGCGCCGCCGAGCCGATTCTGCCGATCCGGCTGTTCACGCGACGTGTGCTGGTCACCACCAGCGCGGTGTCGTGCCTGGTGGGCGCGGTCGTGCTGGGTCTGACCTCGTACGTTCCGTCGTTCGTGCAGGGCGCGCTGGGGACCACGGCGCTCGTCGCGGGCTTCACGCTGGCGACGATGACGATCGGCTGGCCGATCGCGGCGGCGCAGTCGGGCCGGCTCTATCTGCGGATCGGTTTTCGCAACACCGGTCTGGTGGGTGCGGTGCCGCTGTTGTGCGGCGCGGCGCTGTTGACGCAGGTCGGGGTGGATTCGGCTCCCGGGGAGGTGGCGCTCTGCTGCGTGCTCGTGGGACTCGGGATGGGGTTGATCGCCAGTCCCGCGCTGATCGCGGCGCAGTCCAGCGTCGACTGGTCCGAGCGGGGCGTCGTCACGGGCGCGAACGCCTTCGCACGTGCGATCGGCAGCGCGGTGGGCGTGGCGGTGTTCGGTGCGCTGGCCAATGCAGCCCTCGGGGGCGCAGCGGCGGACGAGACCGTCACCGGAACTCCCGGTGCGGCGCAGTTGGCGGACTCGGTGGCGCCGGTGTTCGTCGCCGTTCTGGTCTGCGCCGTCCTGCTGGTGTCGTGCGTGTGCCTGATCCCGAACCGTCCGGCGGCGGCCGGGTAGGCGACACACCGCGTGCCTATACCGTTACCTACGAGCTGTTTCGTATTCGCTCGAGATCGGGCACCATCTCTGCGGTGAGAACGACAAGCGGCGGCAAGGACACCATCGACGACGTGACGTACTTCCCCGTCGGAGCTGCGGAGCATGCTCTGCAGCGACTGGCACACGCTACGGCGATGCAGGACACGACGGATTACGAGTCGCTGCGCTCTGCCATGGACGCGGAGTACTTCTGGCGCGGTGTCGCCGAGACCTTCCGGATCGCCGACGAGGCGTTCCGGATCGTGTCGTCCGCGACACGCGACCGGCAGGACATCTGCGCGCACGTCATGGCACGCGCTGCCGACTGGGTGGGCACCATCGAACTCGCCACCGAGGGATCCCGGTTGTACGGCGCGCTCGTCGCTTACACCCAGGGCGTCAGCGAAGGGTATTCGGCCGTGGAGGCCTGGGCGCGCGACGGACGGGTATGACGCGAAAGCGCTGATCGACGCGAAGGCGGGGCCGGGGATCACCCCGGCCCCGCTCGTCGACCCGCAGGTCAGCCCACAGCTTCGAGATCGCCCGTGTCCTCGAACCGCCGCAGCGTCGGGGTCGCAACGAACATGATCGCGATGATCACCACACCGGCCACGCCGTAGATGGTCAGGGCCATCGAGATCGGCACCAGCGAGGCCACGACGCCCGCCGCGACCGCGCCGACGGAGGTACCGGCCGTCACCTGCGCGCCCCACACGGCCGCGATCCGTCCGCGGTACTCGTCGGAGGTGTTGCGCTGGACGGTCGCGTACCGCACGACGTCCGCGAGCGAGTCGCCGAAACCGTGCGCGGCCAGACCGAGCAGCACGACGGCGAGGACGCCGGTCGCGCCGGCACCCACCAGACCGGCGGCGGAGACCGTCATGAGCAGGTACACCACCAGCCCGTACCGGCGGATCGAGCCGGTCCAGCCGCTGGTCAGCGAGCCGACCACGGCTCCGACGGCGGGTGCGGTGTAGAGCAGGCCGACCACCGACGGTCCGACGCCGAGCACCTCGTCGGCGAACTCCGGGATCAGCACGGCCCAGCCGGACAGCAGCATCGCGAGGAATCCGACGATCAGCACCTGCCCCACCACGCGGTTGTGTGCCGCGTACCGGAAACCCGACACCACCGACTTCAGCGGTGATTCCTCCGCCACGTGCGTCGGCGGCAGCGACGGCAGGCGGGTGATGCAGAAGGTGGTGATCGCCGTGGTGAACGCCGCGAGCGCGTAGGCCACACCCACACCACCGGCAGCGATGACGACACCGCCGAGCGCCGGGCCGATCATGGAGCCGAGGTCGGCGGTCAGCGCCATGAGCGCGCCGGCCGCGGCGAGCTTGTCGCGCGGGATCAGGCTGGGGGTTACCGCCATGAGCGCGGTCGACGAGATCCCGCCCGCGATGCCGTCGACGACGGCGAGCACGTAGATCGCCCACATCTGCGGTTCGGGCAGGAACGCGTTGATCGCCAGCAGCGCGAAGGCGACGCCCGCGGTGCCGCGGGCGAGAGCGATGACGTTCCGCCGGTCGTACCGGTCGGCGAGCACCCCGCCCGCGAAGGTGGCCCCGAAGGTGGTCACACCGATCACCGCGGAGACGGCGGCGACCTGCGCCGTCGAGCCGGTGAGCTGGTACACCTGCACGGGCACGGCCACGATGAGGAAACCGAGACCGAACAGCGACACGACGCGTGCGGTGAACAGGTACCGGAACTCGCGGCTGGTCCGCAGCGGGTCGAGGTCGATGAGGAGCTTCTCGAAGACGGCCACGATCACCCGCTCATCCGCGGGTGAGCAGCGCGATCCACTGCTCGAGGTCGGGGGCGGATGCGAGGTCCACGAAGTCGACCTCGACGCCGGCGCTACGCCACTGTTCCACGAGGGCCATCAGCCGGACGGAGTCGAGTCCCTGGTCGACGAGGCTCACCGAGGGGTCGAGTTCGTCGACGTCGATGTCCAGGATCCGGGCGGTGTCGGCGAGGACGGTAGTGCGATCGAGCATGGTGTTCTCCTTGTTTCGATGTGTGCAGGCGCTGTGCCCTGGTAAGCGGTGCCGGTGAGTTCTTTCGCGGCGACGACGACCTGCACCGTCTCCTGCCAGATCCGCGCGATCTCGGCGAGCGTGTCCGCGTCGACCACGTCCGCTGCGGCGGCGAACTCGCATTCCAGAACCGCGCCGTCCGGGGTGTCCTCGGTGATCGCGTCCACCTGCAGGACGTGGTCGAGCGGCATGTCCGGATCCACCGAACCCCCGATCGCAGCGGCGCCCGGTGCACCCGACCACGGGCTGCCCGACGCCTCGCCGAGCGTGAGCCGACCGAGGTAGTTGAAGACGACGGCCGGCGGCACGTACCGGGCGAAGCGGTCGCCGAAGTCCGGGTTCAGTCGACGCAGCAGGCCGAAGCCGATGCCGTTGTCGGGTCGTTCCCGCGACGCGCGGGCCACCGCACGCAGCACCGCGCCCGCGGCGTCGGTGTCCCGGGACGCGGACGCCACGTCGACCTCCGCCAGATCCACCGTCACCGGATACATCGACGTGAACCAGCCGACCGTGCGCGACAGGTCGGCACCGGGGACCACCTGCTCCTCCCGGCCGTGTCCCTCGAGGTCGATGCGGACCTGGTCGCCACCCCGGACCGACGCCACCGCGACGGCGAGGGCCGAGAGCAGGATGTCGTCGACGACGTTCGCGGCCAGGACCCGCTCGGTGACGTCGACGGGCAGCTGCACGCGGGTCGACCGGGTCGAGAGGACGGTGTCGCGTGCCGGGTCGAGCGGGCGCGAACCGAGCATCGGTTCGTCGGCGTCGACGGCACGCTGCCAGGCCGACCACGACGCGGTGATCCGCTCCGAGCGTGCCGCTTTCGCGAGTTCGTCCGCCCACACCCGGAAGGGTGTGCCGCTCGACGACAGGGTCACGGTCTCCCCGCGTTCGGCCTGTTCGACGGCGTCGGCGAGGTCGGGGACGAGGATCCGCCACGACACGCCGTCCACCACGAGGTGGTTCACGACGATCAGGACGCGTCCGGCCTGCTGCGGCCCGAAGTCGAACCACACGATCTGCACCATCGTCCCGTTCTCGGGATCGAGTGCGGCGTACGCGTTCTCACGCTCCTCGTCGAACAACTCGTCCCAGTCCCGGCCCGTGGCGTCGACGCGCCGCACGGCTGCGGTGAGGTCGGGAACGGTCTCGGGGACCGTCCACGACGGCCGGCCTTCGTCGTCGACACGGAAGGTCGAGCGCAGCATCGGATGGGCGGCCACGAGTGCCTCGACCGCGGTACGCAGGGTGTCGAGCGTGAGCCCGACCGGCGCGACCAGCAGTCGCGCCTGCGAGAACCGGGACAACCCCGTCCACTGCTCGAGGGTGTCCCACACGATCGGCGTGACGGTCACCTCGCCTGCCACGTCGCCGACGGCTGCCGGACGGGTCTGTCCGCCGCCACTGTCGATCGCGGCCGCGAGTGCCTCGACGGTGCGCAGTTCGATCACCTGACGCGTGGTGATCCACAGCCCGGCCGCCCGGACCTTCGACACGAGCTGGATCGAGACGATCGAGTCGCCACCGAGGGAGAAGAAATCGTCGTCGATCCCCACCCGTTCGAGTCCGAGCACGTCCGCGACGAGTCCCGCCAGGACCCGCTCGGTGTCGGTACGCGGTGCACGCGCCCCGACCAGCGACGAGAAGTCCGGCTCGGGCAACGCCTTCCGGTCGACCTTGCCGTTGGCAGTGACGGGGAAGGCGTCGAGTACGAGCACCACGGCGGGCACCATGTAGTCGGGCAGACGCTCGGCAACGGCGGCACGGACGACCGCCGGATCGACGGCACCGTCCGGGGTCACGTAGCCGACCAGACGCGTCACTCCACGACTGTCGGTGTGCGCGTCCACGACCGCGTCCCGCACCCCGCGCACCGCGGTCAGCGCGGCCTCCACCTCACCGAGTTCGACCCGGAAGCCGCGGATCTTGACCTGATCGTCGCCGCGGCCGAGGAATTCGAGCACGGGCCGGCCGTCGGCACCACGCACCCGCCGGACGAGGTCGCCGGTGCGGTACATACGGGTGCCGTCGTCGGCGAAAGGATTCGGCACGAACCGCACCGTCGTGAGGTCGGGTCGGCCGAGATATCCGCGGGCGACACCGGCACCGGAGACGTACAGTTCGCCGACCACACCCATCGGGACGGGCCGGAGCATCGCGTCGAGGACGTACGCGCCGGCGCCGTGCACGGCCCGGCCGAGGCACGGTGTGTCGGCGTCGGTGACGGGCCCGATGAGCGAGTCCACGGTGCATTCGGTCGGTCCGTAGAGGTTGAAGGCGCGCCCGTCGGTCAGCTCCCGCAGTCGCTGCCACGACGCCGGATTGACTGCCTCGCCACCGAATCCGACGGAGGCGGGGCGGTGTCCGCTCTCGTACAGTCCGGCAGCGAGCATGCGGTCGAGGAAGGACGGGGTGACCTCGAGGAAGTCGAGTTCGTGCTCGAGCGTGTATGCGACCATCCGTTCGGGATCACGCATGGTGTCCTCGTCGAAGACGTGCACCGTGTGTCCGTCGAGCAGCCACAGGGTCGGCTGCCACGAGGCGTCGAAACCGAACGACCACGCGTGCCCGACGCCGACGGAATCGCGTCCGGACGCCGCTACGGTCGGGACGTAGAGATCCGCGCGGTGGCTCTCGAACAGGTTGAGCAGGTTCGCGTGCGTGACCGCGACACCCTTCGGCAGTCCGGTCGAACCGGAGGTGTAGATGACGTACACGCCGTTGTGCGGGCGCAGCGCACCGCGGCGGTCGGCATCCGTCAGTGGGGCGGTGGAGAATTCGCCGAGTTGCAGGTCGGGGTCGTCGAGCACCACGATCCTCGTGTCGCCTGCGATGGGGACGATACCGTCGAGAACCGAGGCGACCGTGACGATCACCTGTGGTCGAGAGTCGGACACCATGTGCGCCAGTCGATCCTGCGGATAGGACGGGACCATCGGCACGTACACGCCACCCGACGAGATCGCCGCCGCGATCGCGACGACCATGTGCTCGGACCGCGGCAGCGCGAGTCCCACGACCGTCTCCGGTCCGACTCCGGCGTCGACGAGGAGCCGCGCGAGTCGCGCGGAGCGCCCGCCCAGTTCCGCGAACGACAGTGTCGTGCCGTCGGCGACCACCGCAGGTGCGTGCGGGGTGCGAGCGATCTGCCGCGCCAGGAGATCGGCGACGGTCGCCGCTCCGCTCGACGGGGCCGCGGGGGTCGTCGACCGGTCGCTGCGCAGACCGGCCCGCTCGGCGGTCGTGAGCACATCGAGTTGCGCCACGGTGCCGGGGTTCTCGGCGACGAGCTGGTCGAGGATGCGGACGAGGCGCTCCCCCAGTGCGGTGGCGTCGTCCTCGGTGAACAGATCGGTCCGGTACTCGAGGCCGAGGTGCAGTTCGTCCTCCAGTCCCGCGACCAGCACGAGCGGGAAGTTCGTGGCGTCCGAACCCCCGACCGACCCGACCCGCACGCCGCCGTCCCGTTGCGCCGCGTCGAGGGCGTCGCGGTCGACGGGGTAGTTCTCGAAGACGAGGAGGGTATCGAACAGTTCGCCGATCCCGACGGCACGTCGGATGTCGGCGAGACCGACGTACTGGTGGTCCATCGCGCGGTTCTGGGTGCCGTGCGTGCGAGTGACGAGATCGGTGATCGACTCCCCCGCCTGCGTGCGGACGCGTACCGGGACGGTGTTGATGAACAGGCCGATCATCGATTCCACGCCCGGCACGTCGGGGACGCGCCCGGAGACGATCGCACCGAAGACGACATCGTTTCTGCCGGTGAGCGACCCGACGAGAAGGCCCCAGGCGGTCTGCACGAGTCCGTTGACCGTGACGCCCTGTGCGCGGCTCGCTTCGACGAGCCGCCGCGACAGCCCGTCGGGCACGGCGACCGTCAGTTCGGCGGGAAACTGCGGTCGCAGCGCCGTACCGGACGGTGTGACGAGGGTGGGTTCGTCCACGCCGTCGAGCAACTCGCGCCACACTTCGACACCGGCCGCGACGTCCTGTTCGCCGAGCCAGTCGAGGTAGTCGGAGAACGGCACGACCGGCGCGAGTCCGGCGGCGGAACCCCCGGCGGCGTAGATCTGCAGGAGTTCCTGCACGAGCAGCGGGGTGGACCAACCGTCGGAGACGAGGTGGTGCATCGTGAACAGCAGTCGCGCACGCGTCGGTCCCGCGACCACCAGCGTGAAGCGCACCAGGGGTGCGGCCGCGAGATCGAATCTGCGGGTGCGGTCGGCGGCGAGCAGTTCCGCCACCCGCGTGTCGAGTTCGCCGGGCTCGACGGTCCCGAGATCGACGACCTCCCAGTGCGGTTCGGCGGTACGACGGACGACACCGATCGGTTCGCCCGCTGCGCCGAGTCGATAGCCGGTGCGCAGAACGGCGTGCCGGTCGACGAGTGCACGCACCGAGCGCTGCATCGTGCCGGCGTCGACGCGGCCGTCGAGGGCGAGGTCGGTCTGCATCGTGTAGACATCGACACCCTCGGCGACACTGCCCGATCCCGACGGCTCGTCCAGTCCGGCCAGGAAGTACATGCCGCGCTGCAGGGGTGTCAGCGGCACGACGTCCTCGATGCCGTCCGGATTCTCGGCGTGCAGTGCGAGCACCTCGTCGACGGACAACCCGGACGCCGTGAGCACCGACGGCACGGGGACGCCCACGGCACCGCCGGAGACCGTGTCGGTGAGGAGGTGCAGTGCCGCGAGCCAGCGCTGCCCGATCCGGCGGGCCCGATCGGCGTCGAGAGCACCGGTGGCGTAGGTGAACACCGCCGAGAGAGCGGGTCCGTCCGGTCCGTCCTCCGTGATCGCGTTGACGTCGAGGACGTGGTCGAGGGGCATGGCCGGATCGACGGAACCACCGAGCGCGGCCGCCTCGGGTGCGGCCGACCACGCGGAGTCGGCGGTATCGCCGAGGGTCATCCGGCCGAGGTAGTTGAACATCACCTCCGGGGTCCGGTAGCCATCGAAGCGGTCGCGGTCGTCGCCGAGGAAACGCAGGAGACCGAAGGAGATTCCGTTGTCGGGAATGCGTTTCAGCGATTCGGTCGCGTGGGCGACGGCCCGGAGCGGAGCACCGCCGTCGAGTGCACGGTCTCCGCCGAGTTCGACCGTCACGGGGTACAGGGAGGTGAACCACCCGACGGTACGCGACAGGTCGGCACCAGGCACGATCTGTTCCTCGCGTCCGTGACCCTCGAGATGCACTCGCAGGGCGGATCCGCCGCAGACGTCGGTGACGGCGAGTGCGAGGGCCGCGAGCAGCACATCGCCGGTGCCGATACCGAGGGCGGACGGCACCGTGGTGAGGATGCGTTCGGTGACGTCGACCGGTACGTCGATCTCGACGGACGCCGAGGTCGACACGATGTCGCGCTGCGGGTCCAGGGCGCGGCTTCCCACCGCGGGCGAACTCTCGGCGGCGAGGGCGGATTCCCAGAGCGGCCACGATCCGGTGATCCGCTCGGACGAGGCCGCTTCGACGAGCGATTCCGCCCACTCCCGGAAGGACGTCCCGGTGTCCTCCGGCGCTGGCGTCTCCCCGCGGGTGGCCGCGGAGACGGCACCGGCGAGGTCGGGCACCAGGATCCGCCACGACACGCCGTCGACGACGAGGTGGTGCGCGACGACGACGATCCGTCCGGCCTGCTGCGGTCCCGGGTCGAGGAAAACCACGCGGAGCATCACCCCGGCTTCGGGGTCGAGTGCGTCGACAGCCTCCGCCGACGCTTCGGCGATGAGGTCGTTCCACGAAATTTGTTCCGTGGTCGAGTGATCCACTCGCCGGACGAGCGTCGCGGCCTCCGGGATGTCCTCGGGCACGATCCATGTCGCACCGCGACGAGTACGCCCCGACGGTTCCGAGTCGCCGACGGTGAACCGCGAGCGCAGCATGGGGTGGGCCGCGAGCAGCGACCGCACACCCGTGACCAGATCCATCTCCCGCAGGCCGACGGGGGCGACGAGCGTCCGGGACTGGGTGAATCGGCGCAGCGAGTCGAACGATCCGGACGCGAGGGATTCGTGCACGATCGGCGTGACGGGCACCGGGCCGGTCGCCGCCGTCCGGCCTCGCCGGGGTTCCTCGGCGGGTGCCTCGCACGCTGTGGCGAGTGCGGCTGCGGTGCGCAGTTCGAAGACCTGACGGGCGGTCACGCGCAGGCCGGCCGCGCGTAGACGCGACACGAGTTGGATGGAGACGATCGAATCGCCCCCGAGGGTGAAGAAGTCGTCGTGGACACCCACGCGGTCGAGGCCGAGGACGTCGGCGACGGTGGCGCACAGCGTCCGCTCTGTCTCGGTGCGCGGTTCGCCGGCACCCGCCAGGGACGAGAAGTCCGGTTCGGGCAACGCCTTCCGGTCGATTTTGCCGTTGGCCGTGATCGGAAGGACGGGAAGAGTGACGAGCACCGCCGGGACCATGTAGTCGGGCAACCGGTCGGCGAGCGCGGCCCGCACCTCAGCGGTGTCGGGTCCGTCGCCGACGATGTACCCGACGAGGCGGGTGGTCCCCCGGTGGTCGGTGTGTGCGACCACCACGGCGTTCCGCACGGCCGGATGCGCGGTGAGCGCGGTCTCGATCTCGCCGGGTTCCACTCGGAATCCGCGGATCTTGACCTGGTCGTCGTCGCGGCCGACGTATTCGAGTGTGCCGTCGTGCGTCCAGCGCACGACATCACCCGTGCGGTACATGCGGGCACCCGCGACCCCGTAGGGATCGGCGACGAAGCGTGCCGAGGTCAGGTCGTGGCGGCCGAGATAGCCACGGGTGACACCGTTTCCGGAGACGTACAGTTCACCGGCCACTCCGATGGGCACGGGACGCAGCCAGTGGTCCAGGACCCGCACGCTCGTCCCGGGAGTGGGACCGCCGATCGTCACGGTGTCCCCCGCGATGTGCGCGGAAGTCGCGTCGACGGTGCATTCGGTGGGTCCGTAGCAGTTCGTCGCCACCACGTCGCTCGCGGCGAGTCGCTGCCACAGCGCGGTGCTCACCGCTTCGCCGCCCACGGTGACGATCGCGGGAACGTGCCCACCCGGTTCGAGGAGACCGGCGTCGAGCAGGCGGTTCATGAGCACGGGCACGGTGTCGACGTAGTCGATGCCGTGGGTGCGCACGTAGTCGACGATGCGGTCGACGTCGGCACGGTTGTCGTCGGGAAGCACATGCAGCACATGGCCTTCGAAGAGCCAGGTGAGCGCGGCGACCGCCGAGTCGAAGGCGAACGGGTAGGTGAGCAGGACGTGCCACTGCCCGTCGCGCGGCGCACGACCGGCGGCGTGCATGGGCCCGGCGGCCTGTGCGGCGTGCAGGTCGGCGAGATTGGCGTGCGTGACGGCCACGCCCTTCGGCAGACCCGTGGAGCCGGAGGTGTAGACGACGTAGGCCAGATGATCCGGGCGGAGCGGAGCGCGCCGGTCCGCGTCCGTGAGCGGAGCCGACGACAGCGCCGACAGTGTGGACTCGACATCCGGGTCGTCGAGGACCAGCACGTCGACCCCGTCGAGCACCTCACCGAGACCCGCGCGCACGGCCTCGGTGGTGATCACCAGACGCGGTGCGGCATCGGTGATCATGTGCTTCAACCGGTCGGCGGGATAGGACGGGTCGAGCGGCAGATAGGCGCCTCCGGCGGTGAGGACGGCAACGATCGCGTCGACCATGGCGCCGGTCCGGGAAAGCGCGAGACCGACCCGGTCGTCGGGTCGCACGCCGCGGTCGACGAGCAACCTCGCCAGTCGCGCCGAGGCCGCGCCGAGTTCACCGAACGACGATTCCTGCTCACCGCACACCACTGCGGGTCGGTCGGTGCCGGTGGTGAACCGGTGCGCGAGCAGGTCGGCGACGGTGCCGCTCGACGGTGCCGCGGGTGCGGTGGACCAGGTGCCCAGTACACGTTCCCGTTCCGAGGACGGCAGGATGTCGAGGTCGGCGACAGGCGCATCGGGCCGGGCACACAGGGCCTCGAGGATCGCGACGAGGCGGGCGCCCAGGGCGGCGGCCTCGTCCGCGTCGATCAGCGACGGGCGGTGGTCGAGCTTGACGACGAGCCGATCGGACATGCCGGCCGTGAGGACCAGCGGATAGTTGGTGGCGTCGCGTCCGTCGACGCCGGTGATCGTCACTCCCCCGGCGCGTTGCGCTCGCTCGAGGGCGTCGCGGTCGACGGGATAACTCTCGAAGACGGTGAGGGTGTCGAACAGTTCACCGATCCCGACGGCGCGCTGCACCTCGGACAGGCCCAGGTACTGGTGATCGACGGTGCGCGACTGCTCGAGCTGTACGCGTCGCAACAGTNGACGGTCGCGGCGGGATCGAGCCGCACCCGCACCGGAACGGTGTTGATGAACAGCCCGATCATCGATTCCACGCCGACGAGTTCCGGAGGGCGGCCCGAGACCGTCGCGCCGAAGACGATGTCGTCGCGGCCGAGCAGACCGGACAGGAGCATCGCCCACGCGCTCTGCAGCACCGTGTTGAGCGTGACGCCGCTCGCGCGGGTGAGCTCCGCGAGGTTCGCGCCGAGCCCGTCGGGGACCGGAACCTCGAGTTCGCCGCAGCGTTCCGACGAGCGGGTCGCTCCCGGCGGTGCCACGAGCGACGGCTCGCTCACACCGTCGAGCGCCTCCTGCCACAGCGACCGGGCGGCCTCGCGGTCCTGGCGCCCGAGCCACGCGAGGTAGTCGCGGTAGGGGCGCACGGACGGCAGGCCCGACGCCGATCCCCCGGCGGCGTAGATCTCGAGCAGCTCGCGCACGATGATCGGGGACGACCAGCCGTCGACGACGATGTGGTGGGCGGTGAGCAGCAGGCGCACCTCGTCGGCGCCGAACCGCACGAAGGTCCAGCGAACGAGCGGCGGTTGCGTCAGGTCGAACCAGTCGTGCAGGTCGTCCTCGACGATCTGCTCGAGCCGGCGTTCCGCCTCGGCGCGTTCGAGACCGGACAGATCCTCGCTGCGCCAGGGATTCTCCACGCCCGACACGACGAGACCCGCCGTACGGCCGTCCTTACGGGGACGGAAGCACGTGCGCAGCGCCGGATGACGGTCGAGCAGCGCCTGCGCGGAGGCCGCCATCCGCTCCTCGTCGACCGCCCCCGAGAGTCGCACCACCGATTGCACCGTGTAGGCGTCGGGATCGGCCGCAGCCGTGTCGTCGGATGTCGAGCCGGTCGGCGCCGCAACGGTACTCAGGTAGAGCAGGCCCTGTTGCAGCGGCGAGAGCGGAACGATGTCTTCGAGCGCAGTGGAACGGGTCATCTGTCGCTTTCGGTATGGACGGTCATTTCGGGCACGGACGACGAACGGCCCCCGCGCCGGGACGTCGGGGGCCGTTCGGTCGGTGGTGCGGGGCGGGCCCGCAACAGCGACTACTCCTGGTTCTGGTTGGCCGGAAGTTTCGCCAACTCGGCATCGATGGAATCGAGTGCCAGCAGAGCGGTTTCGTAGGTCGCTGCACTGGAGTGCTTGACGGCGACGAGGTTGCCGGCCTTCACGGCGGGAAGATCCTGCCACAGCGGGGAGGCGAACAGTTCCTCCAGCTCGGGCGGCAACGAACCGTCGGCCTCGACACCGTAGACGATCACGTCGGCCTCGCCGAGGTTCTCGGGCAACTGCTCGACCGACAGGTACTCGGCGTGAACTCCCTCGGGATCGGTCGGCTCACCGAAGAAGTCGAACCCGAGATCGTCGAACAGGTTGGTGGTGTACGACGAGGCGTATTCGCGGGAGAACTCACCGGGCTCGGTACCGCACACACCGCAGACGCCGGCGAACTTCAGGCCCCCGAGCGAGTCGGCGTACTTGTCGGCGATCTCGGCAGCGCGAGCCTCGTACTCCTCCTTGAACTCCCCGTAGGAGTCGCTGACGTTCGCGGCATCGGCGTACTGCTCACCGAGTTCGCGCCACTCGCCCGGAACCGTGAGCCCGACGAAGACCACCGGGGCGAGCGCCTCGAGCTTGGCCACGTCGACCTGCTCCTGCACGCGGGCCGGGACGCCCATGATGATGAGGTCGGGATCTGCGGCGGTGACTGCCTCGTAGTTGAGCTCCGAGACGGCGCCGTCGGGAGCGACCTTCGGCAGCGCCTCGTAGGCGGCCAGGGTCTCCTCGTCCATGTTGTCGAGCTCGCGGCTCCACTCGCATACGGCGGCGAGGTTCGCGCCGGCCTGGATGAGCGGGAGGGTTGCGTAGCCGCAGGACACGATCCGCTGGGGGTCGGCCGGGATCTCGATGCTGCCGTTCTGCGCTTCGAAGGTGCGCGTCGCGGCGGAGTCGGTGCCGCTCTCCGCGCTGCTGCTGTCGCCGTCGCTCGAACATCCCACAAGTCCGACGGCCAGCAGGGCTGCCGCGCCGAGCGCCGCGGCGCCCCGCGCGCGCTTGCGTTCCAGAACGCGCATCGTTGTTCTCCCAGAGTCTCCCGCCGGGGCGCGTTGCCCCGGTCACGATTGGTTAGGCTAACCGAAAGAGACCGCCTCGCCAAGCGCTCCGTCCTCAGCCGAATTCGAGCGCGAAATCGTCGATCTCCGACTGGTCGAGGTCGTCGAGCGTGAGGTCGGACGGTGTGAACCCGCCCGCGTCCTCGTCCGACGCGTGCCCGGCGAGCGCACGCAGCGCCGCGATCCACTCGTCGGCCAACGCCGACACTCTCTCCGCAGGAACGAGATTGGGGCTGTACCCGAACATCCCGCGCAGCACCGGCTCGGCACCGGAATCGTCGGTGAGCACACCGATCTCGACGGCGTGCGCCACGGGCATGTCGGCTTCGGTGGCCCCACCGAGCGCCGAACCCTCCGGAGCACCGGCCCACGCCTGCCCTTCGGTCTCGCCCAGCGTGAACCGGCCGAGATAGTTGAATCCGATGTCCACAGCGCCGACGCTCGCGAGTTCCGGGCCGCCCACTGGGTCGAGATGCCGCAGCATCCCGAATCCGATTCCACTGTCGGGGATCTCCCGCAGCTGTTCCTTCACGCGTTTCAGAGCGTCACCCGCGCTCGCTCCGCCGGCATACGCGTCGGCGACATCGAGTCCCGCGACGTCCAGGCGCACCGGATAGAGCGTGGTGAACCACCCCACCGTGCGCGACAGATCCGCCCCCGGAACGGCCTGTTCCTCACGGCCGTGCCCTTCGAGGTCGACCGCGACCGCCCCTTCGCCGCACACCCGCGCGGACGCCAGCGCCAATGCTGTGAGCAGGACGTCCTCGACACCGGCGTGGAACCGCTCGGGAACGGTCGTGAGCAGCGCGTCGGTGAGCTCGGAAGGAACCTCGACCTGCACCCTCGCGGTTTCTGCCATGGTGTGCCGCGTGGGATCCGGATCACCGGACGCCAGACGCACGCGTCCCGCCGGGGCGAGGATGCGCCGCCACAACGACAATTCGGATCTGCGCGCCGGCACTCCGTCGAGCAGTCCCCGCGCCCAGCGGCGCAGCGACGTGCCTGCGCGCACCGGGGCGACACCGTCGACCGCACCGGCGAGATCGGGCACCAGGATGCGCCACGACACACCGTCGACGACGAGGTGGTGCACCGCGACGAACACCCGTCCCGGCGCGTCGGGACCGGCGTCGAAGAAGATCACGCGCACGAGCGCGCCGGCGGCGGGATCGAGTTCGGCATAGGCGATCCCGGTCGCGGCGACGATCGCCTCCTGCAGGTCGACCGAGTCCGAGACGTCCACGCGGGTCACGACATCGGCGGCGTCGACGGAACCGACCGGGCGGACATCGAGCACCCGTGCCTGCGGATCGAAGACGGCCCGCAACGCGTCGTGCGTGTCGAGCAGGGCCTGGACGCCGTCGGTCAGCCGGTCAAGCGTCAGCCCTGCGGGCGCGAGGAGCAGCCGCGACTGCGCGTAGCGGGCGTACGGTCCACCACGGTCGAGCATGTCGTGGACGATCGGAGTCGCCGGGACGTCCCCGAGTGCCGCCTCGACGTCGACCGTCCCGGGCCCGTCCTCGATCTCCGCGACGCGGGCGAGTCCCGCCGGGCTGCGGTGTTCGAAGACGTGCCGCGCGGTGAACCGGATCCCGGCGGCGCGCGCCGCGGACACCAGCTGGATGGACACGATCGAATCGCCACCGAGAGCGAAGAAGTCGTCGTCGGGGCCCACGGCATCGAGTCCGAGCACCGACGCCGTCAGCTCGCACAGGCGTTGTTCGAGTTCGTCCGCCGGCAGGCGACTCTCGGTGGCCGGCGTGAAGACCGGCTCGGGAAGTGCTCTGCGGTCGATCTTTCCGTTGCGGGTGACCGGGAGCTCGTCGAGCACGACCGTGACGGCGGGGACCATGTGGTCGGGCAGCCGGTCGGCGACGTACATCCGGAGGGTGTCGGGGTCCGTCGTTCCGGCCGCGTAGGCGACGAGCCGCTTTCGACCCGGTTCGTCCTCGCGGACCACGACCGCCGCGGCACTCACCGCGGGATGGCCGCCGAGCACGGTCTCGACCTCACCGAGTTCGATGCGGAAGCCGCGGATCTTCACCTGGTCGTCGGTGCGGCCGAGGTAGTCGAGCACCGGGCCGTCGGTGCCGGAGATCCTCCAGCGCACCAGATCGCCGGTGCGGTACAGGCGCTCGCCGCCGGTGCCGAAGGGGTCGGCCACGAACCGTCCCGCGGTCTGCGCGCTCCGGCCGAGATAGCCGCGGGTGACGTGCGGGCCGCCGACGTACAGTTCGCCGGGCACGCCCGGGGGCACCTGCCGCAGGTGCGCGTCGAGGACGTACACCCGGCCGCCGTGGATCGGCGTTCCGATGTTCGGGGTGCTGCCCGGGGTGAGTACGACGCCGGTCGCGTCGACGGTGCATTCCGTCGGACCGTACATGTTGCTCACGCGCACATCGGTTTCCGCAGCGAGCTGCGACCACAGCTCACCCGGTACCGCCTCGCCGCCGAGCACCATGGACTCGGGACGGTGCGGCGCGGCGGGGTCGAGGAGCCCCTCGGTGAGCAGGCGACCGGCGAGCACCGGACCGCAATCGAGTGCGTCGATGCGGTGCCTCCGGACGTACCGGACGATCCCCTCGGCATCGGCCATGAGGTCCTCGGCGAGCACGTGCACGGTGTGGCCGCCCAGCATCGCGAGGAGAGGCTCGACGGACGAGTCGAACGCGAAGGTGTAGCTCAGCAGCACGGTGCGTCGGCGCGTCGCGGGATCGCCGACGGTACGGGTGCGCACCGTCTCCCACAGGTTCACGACACCGCGGTGCGGTACCACCACACCCTTCGGGGTGCCGGTGGATCCGGAGGTGTAGACGAGATAGGCGGTGGTGTCCGGGTGCACGTCCGGCAGGTGCACGTCCGGGCCGGGGCCGGTGATCGATCCGGCCGCGTCGACGTCGAGCACGACGCCCACACCCGCGTCGCGGAGCATGAACTCGTTCCGGTCGGCCGGTTGCTCCGGGTCGAGCACCAGATAGGCCGCTCCCGACTTCCACACGCCTAGGATCGCCGCGACCAGCACGGATTCGCGCGGAAGACTCAGTCCCACGACGTCTTCGGGACCGATCCCGTTCGCGACGAGGTGACGGGCGATCCGGTCGGACCACGCATCCAGGTCACGGAAGGTCAGACGGCTCGACGACGTGACCAGCGCGGTCTCCTCGCCGTAGCGCTCCACGGTGCGAGCGAACAGTGCGGGCAGGCTCCGCGGTCCGGAGCGATCCGGGAGCGCGGTCGCATCACCGGCGCGCAACACCTCACGCTCGGAGGCGGTGAGCAGAGCGAGCTGCGAGAGCCTCGCGTCCCGATCGGCGCACACCGCGGCGAAGGCCCGCTCGACCCGCGCGGCGAAGGCCTCGGCGGACGACTCGTCGAACAGGTCGCGGGCGTACTCGACGCGCACGCACAAACCACCGTCGGATTCCTCGATGACGCCGAAGGTGAGGTCGAACATCGCGGTGTCGTTCGCGACAAACGACGGTGTAGGCGTCAGGCCGTCGAATCCCGTGATCGCCGGCGGGCTCTGGTACTGCACCATCACCTGGAACAGGGGGTGCCGGGCCGCGCTGCGCTCGGGGTTGAGGGTCTCCACGACGCGGTCGAACGGGACGTCCTGGTGCGAGTACGCCGCGACGTCGGTGTCCTTGATCCGGGCGAGCAGCTCCCGCACCGTGGGGTCGCCCGAGAGGTCGGTGCGCAGCACCACCATGTTGACGAAGAAGCCGACGAGGTCCTCGAGTTCGGGTGCGGGCCGTCCCGCGGTGGGCGATCCGAGCGGGATGTCCTCGCCCGCGCCGCTGTGCGACAGTGCGACCGCCACCGCCGCGTGCACCATCATGAACATCGTGGTGCCGGTCGTGCGCGCGGCCTCCCGGATCGTCGCCGCGCGGTCGGCGGGGATCCGGTGCTCGACACCGCCACCCGCGTAGGAGGCCACGGTCGGGCGCGGGCGGTCGACGGGGAGGTCGAGTTCGGCCGGGAGACCGTCGAGCTCCTTGCGCCAGAACGCGAGTTGCCGTGCGGAGAGCGAGTCCTCGTCGTCCTGGTCGCCGAGGAGTTCCCGTTGCCAGATCGCGTAGTCGGCGTACTGCACGGGCAGCGGTGCAGGCTCGTGGGAGTCGCCACGTACGTGCGCGGAGTAGAAGGTGCCGAGATCGCGCAGCAGCAGCGGCGTGGACAATTCGTCGCTCGCGATGTGGTGGGCGAGCACGAGCATCACGTGCTCGTCGGGCGCCATCGTGAACAACCGGATCCGCAACGGGATCTCGCGTTCGAGATCGAACGCGTGCCGGGCCTCGGAATGCAGGCGCCCGGTGAGCGCGTCGCGGTCGACGGCCTCGACCGCGAAGGGAACTGCGACCCCGGCAACTTCTTCCACTCCGCGCACCTGCTGCATCCCCACGCCGTCGCGTTCGACGAGAACGGTGCGCAGACTCTCGTGGCGCGCGAGCACGTCGGAGACCGCCTGCCGCAGTGCATCCGGGTCGATCGGTCCGTGCAGGTCCACCGTGATGGGGACGTTGTAGGTCGGACTGGGCCCTTCCATGCGGTACATGAACCACAGCCGCTGCTGCGCATACGACAGTGGTGCAAGGGACAGGGCCGCCGGATCGTTCTCACCGCGCGGGACGAGCGCCGGTCCGGCCGGAGCGGCGGTCGGGTGGTCTCCACAGTGCGCGGCGAGCGCGACGACCTGCGGATGATCGAAGACCGTCCGGATCGGCAACTCCACACCGAGCTCGTCACGGATGCGGGCGAGCAGTGTCGCGGCGCTGAGCGAGTGCCCGCCGAGCGCGAAGAAGTCGTCGTCCGCGCCCACCGTGTCGAGACCCAGGATGTCGGCGTAGATCCGGCACAGCGTCCGTTCGGTCTCGGTCTCCGCGACGCGGGACGAGACCATCGACGAGAAGTCCGGTTCGGGCAGCGCCGTGCGGTCGAGCTTGCCGTTGGAGGTCAACGGCATCTCGTCGAGGACGACGAGGGCCGCGGGAACCATGTACCCGGGCAGGAACTCGGCGACGAGACGGCGCGCCTCGACCGGTTCGGGCACGTCCTGCCCCACGAGATAGCCGACGAGCTGCGCAGCACCGGAGGGATCGGTGCGCACCACCGTCGCCGCACGGGACACGCCGGGGATGCGCAGCAGAGCGGCGTCGACCTCACCGAGTTCGATGCGGAATCCTCGGACCTTGACCTGGTTGTCGACCCGGCCGCGGTAGACGATGCGGCCGTCCTCGGTCCACTGCACGAGGTCGCCGGTGCGGTACAGGCGGGCGTACGGACCCGAGGAGTCCTCCGAGTACGGATTCGCGACGAACCTCGTGGCGGTGAGTGCAGGCGCGTCGAGATATCCCCGGACCACACCCGGCCCGGCCACGTACAGCTCACCTTCGGTTCCGGCGGGCACGGGTGCGAGTCCCGCGTCGAGGACGTGGACGCGCAGGTTGGCGACGGGACGGCCGACGACCGGTGTCTCGGCGTCGGCGACCTCCGCGACGAGGACGTCTACGCTGCACTCGGTGGGGCCGTAGAAGTTGAAGGCCGCACCCCGGCGTTCGCGCAGGCGGCTCCACAACCGCTCGGAGACGGCGTCGCCGCCGAAACCGAGGGTGGGCACGGTGCCGTCCGGGAACAGGCCGTCGTCGACGAACTGCTCGAGCCGGCTCGGTGAGAACTCGACGAAATCCCATCCCTCGTCGAGGGCGCGGCGTGCGAGTGCCGCCGGGTCGCGCTGAGTCGCCTCGTCGACGATGTCGACGGTGTGCCCGGCGAGCATCCACAGCAACGGCTGCCACGACGCGTCGAATGCGAGCGACCAGGCCAGTCCGAGGCGGACGGATTCGCGGCCGGCCTCGCGGGCGGCACGGGTGAACACCTGGGCGCGGTGGCTGTGGAACAGGTTGACCAGCCCACGGTGGGGTACGACGACGCCCTTCGGTCTGCCGGTGGAGCCGGACGTATGGATCACGTAGGCGATCGAGTCGGGTGTCAGCGGGCCGCGCTCCGAGTCGTCGAGCGGAGCGTCGGACACGGCGTCGAGGTCGAGATCCTCGAGCACGACGCGCTTCGGCACCCCCGTCACCTCGGCGACCCGGTCGTCGGTCGTGCGGGTGGTGAGGATGCAGACGGGGTCGGTGGAGCCGAGGATGTGGGCGAGGCGTTCGAGGGGCTGATCGACGTCGAGCGGGACGTAGGCGGCGCCGGTCTCGAGGACGGCGTGGATCGCGATCAGCGCGTCGACGGTGCGGGGCAGCGCGAGGGCCACCCGCGCGTGCGGCCGGCCGAGATCGAAGCTCGAGACGAGGTGGCGGGCCAGGCGGTGCACCCGCGCGCCGAACTGTGCGTAGGTGAGCGTCACATGGGCGTCCGCCGCTGCCGGTGCGTCGGGGGCCGCCTCGATCCTCTCCCGCAGCAGGTCGACGAGGGTCAGGCCGGGGTCGAACGGGATGTCCGGGCTGCGGCTCCAGTCGTCGAGGATCGTCCGTCGCTCGTCGGCGGTCAGGACGGACACCTGCGCGAGCGGGGTGTGCAGATCCCGCTCGGCCACCGAACCGAACAGCATCTCCAGCCGCTCGGTGTGGATCGTCAGATCCGCCTCGCTGTAGACGTCGGCGTCGACGTCGACGAACACTTCGAGTCCGGCACTGCCGTCGAGGGGCCGCACGGTGACCATGAAGTCCTGCAGGGGTCCTCGGGCGACCGAGTGCACGGCCGCACGCATGTCGCCGAACCGGAGCGAGTCGCCGAACGGTTTGACGTTGACCGACGGGCCGATGACGCCGCGGGATCCGGTCGGTAGTCGCAGGTCGCGCTGTATGTCCTCGGTGCGGTAACGATAGTGGTTGCGGCACAGCGCCACTCCGTCGCGCACCTGCGCGACGAGCTCGACGAGCGTGGCCGATGCGGTCGGATTCAGGCGCAGCGGAACGACATTGACCGCGGTGATCGGCACCCGCAGTGCGGCGCTGCCGAGCCGGTTCATGACGGGGAAACCGAGCGTGAGGTCCTCGCGGCCGGTAACTCCGCGCAGGTAGGCGGCGACGAGCGCGGTGACCGCGTCACCCCAACTCGCGCCGACCTCCTTGCCGAGAGCCACCAGACCGCGCTGCCGGTCGGCGTCGAGGGTGAAGCGCGTGCCACGGGAGCGCCGCGCGATGCCACCCGGGCCGGTCCGCAGGGCGACCGCTTCGTCCACGCCGTCGAGGTACGCGTTCCAGAAGTCACGGTCTGCGTCGAAGTCGGCCGAGTCGCGATAGTCCGATTCTTCCCGTATCACCGATTCGACCGAATCGAACCGTGCGGCAGCAACTTCCGTACCGGCGACCGCGGCGCTGTAGCGCTCGGCGATGCGCCGGTTGAACAGCGAGAACCCGAAGGCGTCGAGGACGATGTGATGGGCACGCAGGTAGAGCAGGACGTGATCGTCGGCGAGTCGCAGGACCGCGGCCCGGACGCACGGATCCACCGACAGGTCGACGGGCCGCTCGAGGTCGCGCGCCATCCACTCGTGGGCCGCCTGCCAGGGGTCCGCCGCGGAGGTGAAGTCGACGGTCGGGGCGAGATCGAGTGTGCGCGCACCGGGAATCCGGACGACTGTACCGTCGGCGAGGGTCTCGAACCCCGCGACCAGCACCTCGGCCTCGGATGCCGCCTTGGAAACCGCTGTGACCAGCGCTTCCTCGTCGACCGCGCCTCGCAGTTCGATGCATTCCGAGGTGTTGAACAGCGGGTTGTCGGGGTTCAGTTGCTGGGCGAACCATACGCCCGACTGTGCGCGCGACAGAGCGAGCCGTGAGGCGTCCGGTCCGGCTAGGGGCACTGGAGATCCTCTTTCCTTCGATCGAAACGATTGGCTGGGAACGGAATCCGCTGATGTGCGCGCTGCGGCGCCGGAGGGCACAGTACCAAAGGTTAGGCTTACCGTATATGTTGCTCAGTGATCGTGTGTCCTGTGGCGCGGTCCTGCCAGCAGACCTCCTCAACCGGAAGGTACGAGAATGCAAGTGCCGGTCCTCGGCGCAACCGCTACCGACCGGGCCGAGCGGCCCGTCGCGCACCCGTTCGTCCTGTCCCGCCCGCACGGCACGGTGATCGCCGAAGGCGTGAGCGAACACTTCGACCGCGCGTCCGCCGCCGCCGACGCCCTGCGCACCGGACAGGTCGCCGCGATCGTCGGAGCACTGCCCTTCGCACCCGACGGTCCGGCCGCACTGACCGCTCCGAACACACTCCATCACTCCCCCGCGCACTACGACGCACCGGCCGCCGACCTGCCCCCGATCACGATCACGGGCGCATTGCCGTCGGAAGACGAGCACATCGATCGGGTCGAGACCGTACTGCGCCTGCTCCGCTCGGACGACAACGACCTTCTCAAGGTGGTCCTGGCCCGGGCACTCGCCCTGCGCGCCGACCGGCCCGTCACCCCGCACGACCTCCTCGTCGCTCTCACGCGAAACGATCCGCTGCACAACGGCTTCCTCGTCGACCTCACAGCAGCCGGTGGCGTGTGGACGGGACGTCACCTGGTTGGGTCGAGCCCGGAGGTGCTCGTGCGCCGTCGCGGAGATCGGGTCACCGCTCACCCCCTCGCCGGATCCGCACCGCGGCATTGCGACCCCGGGATCGATCGGGCGACGGCCGACAGGCTCGCCGGCTCCGCGAAGAACCTCGCCGAGCACGCGCACGTGATCGATGCGATCCGCGCCGCGCTCGAACCGTTGTGTGTCGACCTCGACATCCCCGAGCAGCCGACCGTGACGAGCACGCGCCAGCTGTGGCATCTCGGCACTCCCATCGAGGGTCGCCTGCACGATCCGGGTGTCACGGCCCTCGATCTCGCACTCGCGGTGCACCCCACCCCCGCGATCTGCGGCACGCCGACCGCGGCCGCCCGCGATCTGATCCTCGCGACCGAGGGTGACCGGGGCTTCTACGCCGGTGCCCTCGGATGGTGCGACGCCGCGGGCGACGGCGAATGGTTGGTCACGATCCGCTGCGCCGTCCTCGATGCCGACGGTGTCGGGCTCACGGCCTACGCCGGGGGCGGTATCGTCGCCGACTCCGACCCTGCCGACGAACTGGCCGAGACGACCGTCAAGTTCGGCACCGTCCTCGATGCACTGGGAGTACTCCGATGACCGAGGCCGCACCATCCCCCGTCACGCTCGTCGTCGGAGCCGCGCAGGGTATCGGCCGCGCGACCGCCGAGGCCCTGGCGCGTGCCGGTCACCGTCTCGTGCTCGCCGACCGCAACGCCGAAGGACTGCGCAAGACTGTCGCGCTGCTCGGCGGCTCCGTCCCCACCTACCCCGTCGACATCCGCGACCACGACGCCGTCGCCTACCTCGTCGAGAACATCGAATCCGAGCACGGACCGATCGAGCATCTCGCGCACGTCGCAGGTGTCTTCACCACGGGCTCGGTGCTCGACTCCGATCCCGAGGACTGGCAGCACATGTACGACGTCAACGTCACCGGCCTGCTGTCGGTCCTGCGTTCGGTCGGACGGGCCATGCGGGAGCGGAGGTCGGGTTCGATCGTCGTCGTCGGATCGAACTCCGCGGGCGTGCCACGCATGGGCATGGGCGCCTACGGATCGTCCAAGGCCGCGTCCACGATGATCGTCCGGATCCTCGGACTCGAGCTGGCGCAATACGGGATCCGCGCCAACATCGTCGCGCCGGGTTCCACCGACACCGCCATGCAGCGCTCGCTGTGGGAGGACCCCAACGACGACGCCGGCGCACGCAGCGCCATCGAAGGTGACCTGTCGCAGTTCAAGGTCGGCATCCCCCTCGGCCGCATCGCCGAGCCCGCCGACATCGCCGAGGCCATCGAGTTCCTGCTGTCCGATCGTGCTCGTCACATCACCATGCAGGCGCTCTACATCGACGGCGGCGCCACCCTCCGCGCCTGACCGACAGACCTGCATCGACCCTGATCCCGAAAGGAAACGTTCCGTGACAACCGGTTTCGAGCGCACGCCGCTCGCCGACACCGCCCGCTACCCCGAGGAGTTCGCCGAGCGGTATCGCGCAGCCGGTTACTGGACGAACGAGACCTTCGGCGAATTCCTCCCGGCCCGCGCCGCCCGGTTCGCCGGTCGCATCGCCGTCGTCGGACACGACGCGACGGGCACCTGGCGGCGCATCACCTACCGCGAACTCGACGACGCCTCGGCCCGCGTCGCCGCCGGTCTCGCCGACCTCGGGGTCCGGAAGGGCGACCGAGTAGTCCTGCAGTTGCCGAACATCGTCGAGTACACCGAAGTGCTCTTCGCGGTCTTCCGCCTCGGTGCGCTCCCCGTCTTCTCCCTGCCCGCGCACCGCGCGTCGGAGATCGGCTACTTCTGCCGGTTCAGCGACGCCGCAGCGTACGTGATCGCCGCCGAACACGGCGGATTCGACTACCGCGTGCTCGCCCGGCAGGTCGCCTCCGAGATGGAGAATCCGCCGGTGGTCGTGGTCGCCGGTGAGGCCGAGGAATTCACTGCGCTCGGGTCGTTGCGCGACCGCGAAGCGGCGCCGATCACGGAGAACGACGCCGGAAACGTTGCCTTCCTGCAGCTGTCGGGTGGCACGACCGGAACGTCGAAGCTCATCCCCCGCACCCACGCCGATTACCTGTACTCCGTGCGCGAATCCGCGGTGATCTGCGGAGTGGACGAGAACACCCGCATGCTGGTCGCGCTGCCGGCGGCGCACAACTTCCCGATGAGCTCGCCGGGCATCCTCGGTGTGCTGCACGCCGGCGGCACCGTCGTCCTCGCTCCGGATCCGAGCCCCGACACCGCGTTCGCCCTCATCGAGAGCGAGGGCGTGACGATGGCGTCGCTCGTCCCGCCCCTCGCGCAGGCGTGGCTGTCGGCGCGGGCCCGCACCGAACGCGACCTGTCGTCGCTCGAGGTGCTGCAGGTCGGTGGTGCGAAGTTCCCGGCCGAGGCCGCCAAACGCGTTCGCACCGAACTCGGCTGCACGCTGCAGCAGGTCTTCGGTATGGCGGAGGGTCTCGTCAACTACACCCGGCTCGACGACGACGAGGACACCATCGTCACCACCCAGGGCCGGCCGATCAGCCCCGACGACGAGATCCGCGTCGTCGACGATACGGACGAGCCCGTCGCCGCGGGCACCACCGGCCACCTGCTCACCCGCGGCCCGTACACGATCCGGGGCTACTACAATGCGCCGGAACACAATTCGATGGCATTCACCCCGGACGGCTTCTACCGCACCGGCGACATCGTCCGGCTCACCGAGCACGGCTACATCGTCGTCGAGGGACGCGCGAAGGACCAGATCAATCGCGGTGGCGAGAAGATCGCGGCCGAGGAGGTCGAGAATCATCTGATCGCGCACCCGGCCGTGCTCGACGCGGCGGTGGTGTCGATGCCCGACAAGTATCTCGGCGAGCGCACCTGCGCCTTCGTCGTCACCGAGGGGGAAGCGCCGAAGGCCCTCGCGCTCAAGAAGTTCCTGAGGGAGCGAGGGCTGGCCGAGTACAAGATCCCCGACAAGGTGCAGTTCGTCGACGCCTTCCCGGTCACGGGAGTGGGCAAGATCAGCCGGAACGAACTGCGGCGCGCCCTCGCGGCCACTCTGAAGGACTGATCTCGCTCCGCGACGACGGGATGACTTCACCCCGTTCGGCTCGAGCGTCGAGGATTGCGTAGCGGCCACCGCGGGCGACGAGGTCGTCGTGCGTTCCGCGTTCGACGATGTGGCCCCGGTCGAGGACCACGATCTCGTCGGCGTTCCGCACGGTCGAGAGCCGGTGCGCGATGGTGATGGTCGTGCGTCCGCTGCGCGCGGCGTCGAGGGCCTGCTGCACGGCGTGCTCGGTGTCGTTGTCGAGGGCGCTGGTCGCCTCGTCGAGCACGAGGACACGCGGGTCGCGCAGGAGCGTGCGGGCGATCGCCAGTCGCTGTTTCTCACCACCCGAGAAGCGGTATCCGCGGGCGCCGACGACGGTGTCGTAGCCGTCCGGCAGCGAGACGATCAGGTCGTGGATGTGTGCGGCGCGGGCCGCGGCCTCGATCTCGTCGTCGGTCGCGTCCGGCTTCGCGTAGCGCAGGTTCTCCCGGACGGTCGCGTGGAGGAGGTAGGTCTCCTGCGACACCACGCCGACCAGTCCGGCGAGATCGGCGAGCCTCATGTCGCGCAGGTCGACACCGTCGATGCTCACGCGTCCCTCGACCGGGTCGTACAGTCGTGCGACGAGCGAGCCGAGCGTGGTCTTGCCCGAGCCGGTCTCGCCGACGAGCGCGACCTGCGCCCCCGCCGGGACGTCGAGATCGATGCCGTCGAGGGCGTTGCGGTGCGCTCCTTCGTAGCGGAAGCTCACGTTCTCGAACCGCACCCGGCCGGCGACGGTCGCAGGGTCGACGGGCACCGGATCGCGCGGGTCGTCGATATCGACCGGAAGGTCGAGGTATTCGAAGATGCGGCTGAACAGGGCCAGCGAACTGGTGACGGAGACACCGACGTCGAGCAGGCTCATCAGCGGCCGGAACAGCGCGCCCTGCAAGCCGGTGAAGGCCACCAGGGTGCCGATCGTCATGCCGCCCGAGGTGGCCGGCAGACCGGCGACGAGATAGAGGACGGCGGGGATCGCCGCGAAGACGATGTTCATCGTGGCCATGCGCCAGCGGCCGGACAACTGCGCGTGCACCTCGAGATCGGCGAGTTCCTCCGACGTGCGGGCGAACTTGTCGGACAGTGCTGGGCCGGTGCCCAGCGTCTTGACGAGCAGCACGCCGCTGACCGACAGTCCTTCGTCGATCTGCGACTGCATGTCGGCGAGGCGCCGTTGCTGACGGGCGGTGACGGCGCGGCGCATGAGCGCGACCCGGCGCGTGAGCCAGATGGCCGGCGGGAGCACGATCAGGGAGAGCAGGGCCAGTCGCCAGCTGAGGACCGCCATGGCGATCGCCGTGCCGACGACGGTGGTGACGTTGGACGCCAGTGAGGTCGCGGTGTTGGTGACCACGGACTGCATGCCACCGATGTCGTTGGTCAGCCGCGACTGGATCTCACCGCCGCGGGTGCGGGTGAAGAAATTCAGCGACTGTCGCTGCAGGTGGGAGAAGACCCGGGTACGCAGACCGTGCATGACGTTCTGGCCGACGGTCGTGGAGATCCAGGCCTGGACGACGGACAGGAGCGAGCTCGCGACGGTGACGGCCAGCATGCCGCCGACGGCCCACAACAGCAGGCTCACGTTCTGGTGCGGGATGGCATCGTCGATGACGGCGCGGACGAGGAAGGGCGTCGCGAGGGAGATCACCGACGAGGCGATGATGAGCGCGACGACGAGGGTGATCTTCCACCGATAGGGCGCGAAGAGGGCGCCGATACGGCGCAGGCTCACCGGGGCCTCGCGGAGCTGCTCGAGATCCTTCTTGTCGATCCTGCCGCGGCTGCCCGGCTTGCCGCCGAGAGTGGGTGGGGGCTGCATCATGTGCGCCACCTCGATTCGTGGTTCGTGACTCGTACTTGTTGAGGTTGCCTCATTGAGTGTTAACCGTCAAGTGAGGTAATGTGACCACCATGCCGGATTCACCCGTCGCACTGCGCGATCTCCTCCTCACCACCACGCGTACGCTGCGCCGACGCTGGCACGACCTCCTCCAGCCGTGGGGATTGTCACCCCACGAGTACCGGGCGCTCGACGTCATCGGACGCGCCGACGACCCGATCCGCCTCGGCGTCGTGGCCAAGGAACTGCGCATCGTCCCCCGCTCGGCCACCGAGGTCGTCGACCGCCTGGAGTCGCGGGGTCTCACCGAGCGACTCCCCGATCCCGCCGACCGACGCGCGGTCTGCGTGCGACTGACCGACGAGGGCCGCAGGATCCGGGCCGAACTGGCCTCGGCCCGCGATGCCGACGCCGTCGAGATGTTCGACCGGCTCGACGCCGCGGAACGCGCACGACTGTCCGATCTGCTGCACAAACTCGTCGACGACCGGCCGCGCTGATCCCTTCCGGTTCCGGGTACTCACATTTCCGACGGCGGCGACGTCTTCCCTACGAGTGTCCGTGCCGATCGAGGAGAGCCCTGTGAAGACCATCGACAGTCTGCAGTCGCGCGTCGACGCACTGAACCTGCCCGAGCTGACGAGCGAGCTCGACGAGAACGGCTGCGCCCTCACCGGGCCGCTGTTGAGCGACGACGAATGCACCGAACTCGCGGCCCTGTGGGACGACGACGCCCGCTTCCGCACCACGGTCGACATGAGCCGCTACGGGTACGGGCACGGCACCTACAAGTACTTCGGCTCACCCGTCCCCGACGCCGTCGCACACCTGCGCTCGGCGTTCTACCGGCAGCTGCTCCCCGTCGCGCGCTCGTGGGCCGAACGCCTCGGCGATCCGGCACCCTGGCCCGACGACTTCGACGACTGGCTCGACATGTGCCACGCGGCCGGCCAGACCGACCCCACCCCGCTGATGCTGCGCTACACCACCGGCGACTGGAACGCCCTGCATCGCGATCTCTACGGCGACCTCGTGTTCCCACTGCAGGTCGTGATCGGGCTCGACCGGGCGGGCGTCGACTACACCGGCGGCGAGTTCCTGTTGGTCGAACAACGGCCCCGCGCGCAGTCGCGGGGCACCGTCACCGTGCTCGAGCAAGGCCACGCGCTGATCTTCACCACCCGCGACCGACCGATCCGGTCGGCGCGCGGATGGTCGCGGGCGCCGGTCCGGCACGGCGTGAGCACCGTCCGATCGGGCCTGCGTCGCACGCTCGGCTTGGTACTGCACGACGCCGTCTGAGCGTCCTCGGTGCTACCCGACGCGACCTACGCCGCTTCAGCGTTCGAAGATCCGCCTCGGATTGTCCACGAGCATCGTGGTGATCTGCTCGTCGGTCACGCCCCGTTCGCGCAGGGCCGGCAGCACCTCGTCGCTGATGTGGTTGTAGTTCCAGTTGGGCACGGCGGTGTGCTTCACGTCGTGCGGGAACCAGTCGATGAAGCACGACGCATCGTGCGAGAGCACCATGCGCTCGGTGTAACCGGCCTCCACGAGCGCGACCACCGTGTCGACGCGCTGCTCGAACGGCAACAGCAGATCGAGGCCGAAGCGGTCCATCCCGAGAATCGAACCGGCGTCGGCAATGCGACGCAGGTAGTCCAGATCGGTCGAATCACCGCTGTGCCCGATCACCACCTTGGTGAGGTCGACACCTTCCTCCGCGAGCACCCGCTGCGCCACCTGCCCCGACCCGGTATGCGGATTGGTGTGCACCGTGATCGGCACACCGGTCTCGACGTGCGCCTGCCCCACCGCTCGCATCACGCGCTCGACGCCCGGCGTGAGTCCCGGAATCTCGATGGCGCACTTGAGCATTCCTGCACGCACCCCCGTGCCGGCGATGCCCTCGCGGATGTCTTTCACGAACAGTTCGGTGAGCGGCTCCGGTCCGTCCACCAGCAACCCCGGCCCGACGTTGTGGAACTGGAACGGCAGGTCGTTGTAGGTGTACAGGCCCGTCGCGACGACGATGGAGATGTCCACCCGTTCGGCGACGCGCTGGATGCGCGGAATGTACCGGCCGAGACCGACCACCGTGGGATCGACGATCGTGTCGATGCCGCGCTCCGACAACGCCTTCAACTTCGCGACCGCGTCGTCGACGCGTTCGTCCTCGTCCCACGGGCTCGGGTAGTCGGGAAAGTTGGTGCGGATCTCCTCGCCGAGTACGAAGACGTGCTCGTGCATGAGGACTCTGCCCAGACGGCCCGTGTCGAGAGGGCCGCGAACGGTGTCGACGGATGTCATGACCGGTGACGCTAGGACACCAACGTGGGCAGGGGCAATCGATTTCACGAATCGGTGGGAGTCGACTCCTCGAGGGCCTGACGGTAGCGACGCATGCCGCGCAGCCACCGGTCGTAGTCGGCGCCCTTGTTCCGGTACATCTCGAGGACCTCCGGGTGCGGAAGGATCAGGAAGTGCTCCTCCTCCATTGCCGCGAACACCGTCTCCGCGACGTCGACGGGTTCGAGCACCGCACCGGCGGTCGTGACGGCCCGGGTGGCGAGTTCACCGAGTGCGTGCCCGGATGCGTCCCCCGAGTACAGCAGAGGTGTGTTGACGCCCATCGGGCACAGGCAGCTCACCCTCACACCCTTGTCGCCGTAGGTCACCGACAGCCACTCGGCGAAACCGACGGCCGCGTGCTTGGTGACCGAGTAGGTGGCCGAGCCGATCTGTGTGAGCAGGCCGGCCGCCGACGCCGTGCTGACGAAATAGCCCTCGCCACGTTCGACCCATCGGGGTACCAGCAGTCGCGCCGCACGGATGTGTGCGCGCAGGTTGACGTCGAAGGACTGCTCCCAGACCGAGTCCTCGATCTCCAGGCCGGGCACACCGGTGACACCCGCGTTGGCGAAGTACAGGTCCACGGGACCGAACTCCGCTTCGGCGCGCTCGACGAGGCCGCGGATGTGTTCGTCGTCGGAGACGTCCGCCGCCACCGCGACGGCGCTCCCCGGCGTCTCCTCCTCGAGCGTCGCGACGACGCGCTGCGCCGCGTGTTCGTCGAGGTCGGCGACCACCACTCGTGCACCTCGCTCGACGAGGCCGGCAGCGATGGCGCCGCCGATTCCGCCGCCCCCGCCTGTCACGACGGCCACTCTGCCTTCGACCTTCATCGCTGATACCTCCCCGTCGAATCGCAGTGCCGTCCCGTGCGGCACAGTTGGTACTGAACCTGTCTACACGTATCACCGGCTGTAGGTACCGCTCACACGCACGGAGGTCGAGCACCCGGGATGGACGAATTGTTCTCCGTCTCCCGTCCGCGACGCGAGATCGCGCCGGGCGCCGTGCATGTGCCCGACTGGCTCGACCCGGGCGAACAGCGCGAGCTCGTCGAGCTGTGTCGTGATTGGGCGCGCCCGCCGGCGCCGATGCGGCACACCCTGCTTCCGGGTGGCGGACGGATGTCGGTGAGCACGGTGTGCCTCGGATGGCACTGGTCGCCGTACCGCTACACCCGCACCGCGGTCGATGTCGACGACGCTCCCGTTCCGCCGCTTCCCGACCGGCTCGTCGAACTCGGGCGGCGTGCCGTCGCCGATGCCTACGACGATCCGGCGGCCGGGAGCGGGTACGAGCCCGATACCGCTCTGATCAATTTCTACGACCGCGACGCGCGGATGGGGATGCATCAGGACAAGGACGAGCGGGTGAGCGCGCCGATCGTGTCGCTCAGTCTCGGGGATGCCTGCTTGTTCCGGTTCGGCAACACCCAGTCGCGCGGCCGGCCGTACACCGACGTGTGTCTCGAGTCCGGCGATCTGTTCGTCTTCGGCGGTCCGTCGCGGTTCGCCTATCACGGGGTGCCGGTCGTGTATCCGGACACCGGCAGTTCCCGCTGCGGACTCACCGCGGGGCGCCTCAACATCACCCTGCGGAGTACCGGACTTGCTTGATCGAACCGCTCGAAAATTCCGAACGTTCGGTCTGTGACTTTGTAACCAACTACACTCGGAGTAGCGTTTCGCCGACGAGAAATACGTCAAATCGGACGATGTTCTCGTGCGGTAGTCATCGGTGTCGGGGTCGATCACAGGAGACTGCCATGCCCGACTTCGCTTGTCGTCGTGTCCTGGCGATCATCGCAGGACTCGCCCTCGGCCTGACCGGACCCGTCGTCGCCGCCGCCACTGACGGCACCGCGCCCACCGCCGGCGCGGAGACCTTCCGTCCGTGCCCGGAGCGGTTCGTCATCGCGGTCGACGGAACCCGCAACATCGACACCCCGGATTCGATCGATCCCGATTCACCCCTCGCGAAGATCTCGGCGCGGTACGCGGCACCCGGCACGGTGGTCGAGCACATCCGCTATCCCGCCGTCGTGGTTCCGGTGCCGGAGTCCGGGTCGAGCGAGGGATCGGGGCGACTCGCGTACGACGAGTCCAAGAGGATCGGGCATCAGCGCCTGCGCGAGACGATCACCGTCCGGCACGGTTCGTGCCCCGACAGCGAGCTCGTCGTCCTCGGTTACTCGCAGGGCGCGTCGATCGCCGGCGACGTCCTCGCCGAGATCGCGGCCGACGGTTCGGTGCCGCCGGAGCGGATCAGCGGTGTGCTGTACTCCGACCCGCGTGACACCCGGGGAGTCGAAACGCTGTTCCCGGGCGAGGTCGTCCCGGGCATCACGCTCGGTGGCGGTCGCGACGACTTCGGCACGATCGCCGTCGAACGGATCTGCATCGAGGGCGACGCGGTCTGCGACGGCGTGACACCGGAGGAGAGCGAAGGGTGGTTGGGCGAGAACGTCACCGGCTACCTGAGGCTGCACACGACCTATCCCGACTACGACCCGTGAGGATCGTCGCACCCGGGAGAACCCGGGCCGGGATATACCGGTTCGGTATCGTCGGTTCATGAGCGTCGAGTCCCCGGCCACCCACCTTCCTGCTTCCGGTGATGATCCTCTCGCGCTGGAGCGGCAGGTGTGTTTCGCTCTCGCCGTGGCGAACCGCGCCGTGCTCGCGGTCTATCGACCGATCCTCGACAAGCTGGGACTGACCCACCCGCAGTACCTGGTGATGCTCGCCCTGTGGGAACGCTCGCCGCTGACGAGCAAGGAAGTGGGGCAGTTACTCCAGCTCGACTCCCCCACGCTGTCTCCCCTGCTCAAGCGACTCGAGGCGCTGGGCCTGATCACCCGCGCGCGCAGCGCGGCCGACGAACGGCAACTCGTCCTCGAGCTCACCGACGCCGGCCGGGCGCTGCGTGCCGAGGCCGAGTCGGTGCCGGGACAGGTCGTCGATGCCCTCGGTGTCGGGCTCGACGAACTCCAGGACCTGCACGCCGCGCTCGTGCGCGTCAACGCGGCGGCGTTGAAGGCCGGAGCACTCTGACAGCTCGGTAGCTGCCGCAACCCCGACGGCTCGCGGCAGCACTGTCCGACCGTCTTCTATCGATACGCATCGGCACGGTGCGAAATCGCGGTGACCTCGACCGTGCGGTTCGCATCATCGATCAGATACAGGACGCGATATTCACCTCGCCGGGCGCTGTACGCCGGCGCAAGAGGCGGATTCAACGGCTTCCCCACCCGCTTCGGATTCTCGAGAAGGGGTCCTGTGACGAACTCGTATACCGCAGTTGCTACCTTCTCCGGCAACGACCTCGCCATGGCGCGTGCAGCCGACCTCGCCATCACCAGCCGATACGGGTGGTCCGGAGTGCTCATTCCTCGGACGACCGAGCATCACGCATCAGCTGCGTCAATTCCTGTACATCGACGACGTCTCCCGACTCGACCTCCGTTCGGCCCTCGACGTGCGCCCGCAGCAGATCCGTATCCGACAACACCGCGATCGTCTCCTGCATCGCGTCGTAATCGTCGGCACCGAGAAGCACCGCGGCGCGGTGCCCGTTGCGGGTGATCTCGAATCGCTCGTGTGTGCGCTCGGCCTCATCGACCAGTCGTGACAATTGCGCCCGCGCGTCGGCAACAGGAAGAGTCGTCATGTACATAATTCTAGCGAATTACTATGAGAAGTCTCAGGTCATTCCGTTCGCGCCGGTTCCGACACCGGCTTTCGACGGGAG
The DNA here is from genome assembly GCF_000801125.1 of Rhodococcus sp. Chr-9. Lineage (NCBI taxonomy): Bacteria > Bacillati > Actinomycetota > Actinomycetes > Mycobacteriales > Nocardiaceae > Rhodococcus > Rhodococcus sp. Chr-9. The sequence continues at coordinate 74,761 of NZ_JTIZ01000096.1, read as the reverse complement.
GCCACGAACGCCAGGACGAGGCCGAAGGCCGCCCAGCACAGCACAGCACAGCAGGACGATCGTAGGTAAACCCGCGCCGGCGCCGTCGTGATCCGGCCGGACGGTCGGTGACCCGGGGCGCCGCACGCGCGGACGCCCCGGGACCGGCTCAGTGCGGGAGTTCGAGCGTCGTCGGCACCAGCGGAACCGAGGCCTCGCCGGTGTAGACGAGGAAGGTGAACGACTCCTGGAAGTACAGGTTCACCGTCTCTGCGTCGTGCGAGAGGTAGCCGATCGACAGATCCTGGCCGACCTGCAGGTCGTAGTCGCCGCCGCGCGTGGTCAGCACGAACGCGCCGTCGATCGCCGGGGCCCAGATGAGGTCGCCGTCGATGAGGCGGCGCAGTTGTTCGCGGATCGGGTAGCCGTGATCGGACGTCTCGCTGACCTTGGTGTACTCGTCGGCGCCGAGCAGGATCGAGTACGGGCCACCCACACCCGCCAGTCGCAGCTGCGACAGCGCCTGGCTGATGATCTCCGGGAAGTCGCGGGGATCCTCGGGTAGCTGCAGGGACGGGTTCGACGACGACGCCCGGATGCCCTCGATACCCGCGGCCGCGTAGCCTTCGAAGATCGCGCGGTCCTCGGCGAAGGCGATCTGGCGGGCCGCTTCCTTGACGGGGTCGAGGTCGATGTCGCGGGAACCGCGCTCGACGCTGTCGATCTCCTCGCGCGACAGCGTGAACGGCACCCGCAGTTCGACGACCGGCGCGACGCGGTGCTGACGCGCCCGCACTCCGGCGGCCGGGGGTTCGATCTCGCGGGTGCGGCCGAGACCCACCGCCGCGAAGTCGGTGCCGTGCGGTCCGGAGAAGTCGACGACGGTGCGCCCGGCGACGTGTCGCTTGAAGGTGCGTGCGGCCTCCTCCTCGATCTCGGTCCATGCTGCCTCGGAAATCGGGGCGAGGTCGCGATACAGATTGTTCACAGGGTCGAACTCCTTCGCAGAGCGCCAACTCCGAGTGATCCGTCGGCAGGCCGGCCGGCGGTCGAGGCACTCGGATCTTCGTGGGAGGGAATTTCCGCCGGTGACGGCGGAAGATCTTCGAGGAACTCCAGCGAGGGGCAGAAGAACAGCGATCCCGTCACCGCGGTGGAGAAGTCCAGGATGCGGTCGGTGTTGCCGGGCGGGCTGCCCAGGAACATGTTGCGCAGCATCTGCTCGGTCACCTCCGGGGTGGCCGAGTAACCGATGAAGTAGGTGCCGAACTCGTCGGCGCCGAAGCTGCCGAACGGCATGTTCGCGCGCACGATCTGCTGCTCGACCCCGTTCTCGTCGACGATCACGTTCAGTGCGACATGCGAATTCGCGGGTTTGGTCTCGTCGTCGAGCTCGATGTCGTCGAGCTTGGTCCGGCCGATCGCCCGCTCCTGCTCCTCGACGGTCAACGAGTTCCATGACGCGAGGTCGTGCAGGTATTTCTGGACGACGACGTAGCTACCGCCGGCGAAGTCCGGATCCTCGTCGGAGACCAGGGCCGCCTCGACGGCCTCGTCGTCCTCGGGGTTCTCGGTTCCGTCGACGAAGCCGAGCAGGTCGCGGCGTTCGAAATAGCGGAAGCCGTGCGTCTCGTCGACGACCCGAGCCGCACCGCGCAGCCTATCGTTGATCTTCGCGGCGAGTTCGAAGCACAGGTCCATCGTCGACGCGCGGAGGTGGAACAACAGGTCGCCGGGGGTCGAGGGGGCCTGGTGCCGACCGCCGTCGAGCGGGACGAACGGATGCAGTCCGGCGGGCCGGGGGCCGTCGAACAGCCGGTCCCACATATCCGAGCCGATGCCGGTGACGACCGACAGGCCGCCCTCCGGGATGCGGAAACCGACCGAGCGGCGCAGGCCCGAGAGATCTTCGAGCAGATCCCGCACGGTGTCCTCTGCGCCCTCGTCGACGGTGACGACGAGGAAGATCGCCGCTTCGGTGAGCGGGGTCAGTATCGGTTGTGCACGAACCACTCCGACAACGCTAGTGCACCCCGCACGAAACAGGCGTTCGCGGCACGCCGACGTTCGTCACTGCACAACTGCAGCGTCAAGGCACCATCCAGCCCAGCACCGAGGTGGACTGCAGCCACACGAGGACGGCGAGCACCGCGAGACCGGCGATGCTCAGCGGCCAGATCCGGCGCATGAGCAGCCCGTCCTTGCCGGACAGTCCCTTCACCGACGACACCAGCGCGAGGTTCTGCAGTGCGATCGGGGTGCCGGTGGTGCCGCCGGCCATGTTCCCGGCGACCAGCACGGTCGGGTCGAGTCCCGACTGCTGGGCCGCGGCGACCTGCAGGCTGCCGAACATCGCGTTGGAGGCGGTGTTCGAGCCGGTGACCACGACGCCGAGCCAGCCGAGCACCGGCGACAACAGCGCGAACGCCACGCCCGCACCGGCGAGAAAACCGCCGATCGTGGCGGTCTGCCCGGACAGGTTCATCACGTACGCGAGGGCGAGGACCGCCGTCACCGTCGCGAACGACCACCGCAACTGCACGACCGCCGCGACGAAGCATCGCACCGCGTCGGCCACCGCGACCTTCAGCACCGGTATCGACAGCAGCGCGGCGACGAAGACGAGGCTGCCCGGGGCAGTGAGCAGATCGATGGTGAAGGTCTCCGCGGTGGGAACGTCCCCGTCGGCCGTAGTCACGTCCACACCCGGCCAGGGGAACGACAGGCTCGCGTTCGACAACAGCGACGCCACCGGACCGAACCGGCTGACGAGGAAGACGACCACGATCAGGGCGTAGGGGGCGAACGCCTCGACGACGCGTCGACGCGAGTCGTGGATCCGGTCGGATGCGGCCCGGCGGGCCTCCCGATGCATGGGGTGCACCTTCACCGCGACCAGCAGCACGAGCAGACCGGCCACGGCACCGGCGATGTTGCTCAGCCCCACGGCGAGATAGCTCGCGCACACGAACTGGGCGGCGCCGAAGGCAAGTCCGACGACGAGCGCGACCGGCCACGTCTCGCGAACTCCGCGCCATCCGCCGACCACCGCGACCAGCACGAGCGGAACGAACACCGCGAGCAGGCAGACCTGACGCGCGACGACCGGTCCGATCTCGTCGATCGGGATCTCCGAGACGCGCGACATCGTCAGGATCGGTGTGCCCATGACGCCGAGCGGGGTGACGACGGAGTTGGCGAGCAGCGACGCCGCGGCCGCACGCACCGGCGGCAGACCGGCACCGATGAGCACGACGGTCGCGACGACGATGGGGGTGCCGAAACCGGCGACCGCCTCGAGCAGCGCGCCGAACAGGAAGGCGATGACGATGGTGAGGATCCGCGGATCCGGGGATATTCGCCCGAAGGCGCGGGTGAGGACGTCGAAGTGCCCGGATTCGACGGTGAGCCGGTACACCCAGACGGCGTTGACCACCGTCCACATGATCGGGAAGAGACCGAAGACCGCACCTTCGACACCGGCACTGAGCGCGGACCCGACCGGCATGCCGTAGACGGCGGTGCCCACGATCAGGGCCACGACCACCGCGATTCCCGCGGCCGAATGCGACCGCAGTCGGAAGACGGCGAGCAGGACGAGCATGGTCAGCAGCGGGAGTACCGCCACCAGTGCCGACCACGCGAGCGACCCGCCGACCGGCGCGATCGGCTGAACGTATGCACCTGTCACTGCATCACGACCGGTGTGTCTGCACGGCGGTGCGGATGGTGGCGGCCGTGCCGTCGAGCACGGTCCGGTTCGGTGTCCGCCAATCGGCTCGGATCCCGAAGCCGTCCCCGGCGCTGCGCGGCACGAGGTGCAGGTGCACGTGGAAGACCTCCTGGCCGGCGGCGACGCCGTCGGCGAGGAACATGTTCACGCCCTCGATCGGGAGGTCGGACGCGCGCATCGCCGTGGCGATCCGTTGCCCGGCGGCGAACACCTTCGCTCCGTCGTCGGGATCGAGTTGTGCCAGTCCGGAGGCGTGCCGCTTCGGAATCACGAGCAGATGCCCGGGAGTGAACGGGCGGATGTCCATGAACGCGAGCACGTCGGGTTCGTCGAGCACGACGCTGGCCGGCGACTGCCCGGCCACGATGGCGCAGAAGATGCAGTCCGTCACTGTGGCGTGGACTCCTCCGCACGTGCGGGTCCGCGGGCGGTTTCGAGCAGGCGTAGCAGTTCGCCCTGCACCGTAGGACGGGCGCGCACCGGGTCGTCGCTGTGCGCGAGACACAGCATCGCTTCCTCGACGGCCGCGACGAGCAGGTGCGCGAGCACCGACGTCCGCGTGGGCGACGCCTCGTAGGTCTCGGGATCGAGGGTGACGAGCATGCGCTCGATGGCCTTCAGCGAGGAGTGCCGGTGGGTCTCGCGGACCTCGGCCCAGCCGAGGACCGCAGGGGCTTCGATGAGCAGCAGCCGGCGGGTCGCGGGGTCGTAGACCGCGTCGAGCGAGGCGAGCACGGCCTGGGTGAAGCCCTCCCAGGCGTCCTCGACCGGTTCGGCCGGGACCAGGGAGCTCTCCGCTTCCGACTGGAGTCGTTCGATGACACCGCGGAACAGATCCCGCTTGTCGGCGAAGTGGTGGTAGAGCGCACCGCGCGTCACCCCCGCCACCGAGACGATCTCCTCCGTGGCCGCCGCCGCGTATCCGTCGCGCAGGAACACCTCGCGCGCTGCATCGAGCAGCGCGGTGCGTGTTCGCGCTGCGTCACGCAACCGACCCGTATTTCCCGGTTTCACCGACACTTCGTTCTCTCCTGCTGATACCGCCACCCCCATCGGACACTCCCCCCGGCAGTCGGTTCCCGTGATTCCTGTCGAATCGGCTTCCTACAGAATCGGCGCCGGCGTGTACTTCGCTGCTTCCGGATACTGCGTCACGAGGTCCTGCACCGCCGCGACGACCGCTTCGACCTGCGCGACCGCAGCTCCGGCGAAGACCTCCCGGTCGGCCAGTGCCGCGTCGAGCGCGGCGCGGTCGAGCGGCAGCCGGTCGTCGGCGGCGAGACGGTCGAGCAGATCGGGTTCGCGACCCTCCTCGCGCATCGCGAGTGCGACGGAGACCGCATGCTCCTTGATGACCTCGTGTGCGGTCTCGCGACCCACCCCGGCCCGGACCGCGGCCATGAGGACCTTGGTCGTCGCGAGGAACGGCAGGTACCGCACGAGTTCCTTCTCGATCACCGCCGGGTAGGCACCGAACTCGGCGAGGACCGTCAGGAAGGTCTCCATCTGGCCGTCGATCGCGAAGAAGGCGTCGGGAAGGGCCACACGGCGGACGACGGAGCAGAAGACGTCGCCCTCGTTCCACTGCGCGCCGGCGAGCTCGGCGGCCATGGAGGCATAGCCGCGCAGGACGACCTGCAGGCCGTCGACGCGCTCGCACGAGCGGGTGTTCATCTTGTGCGGCATCGCGGACGATCCCACCTGGCCGGGCTGGAAGCCCTCGGTGACGAGTTCGTGGCCGGCCATGAGCCGGATGGTGTGGGCGAACGACGCGGGACCGGCGCCGACCTGCACGAGCGCGGAGAGCACGTCGTGGTCGAGCGAACGCGGATAGACCTGGCCGACGCTCGTGAAGACGTTCGCGAAGCCGAGATGCTGCGCGACCTTCTGCTCGAGCTGCGCGAGCTTGGCGGAATCACCGCCGAGCAGGTCGAGCATGTCCTGTGCGGTGCCCATCGGGCCCTTGATCCCGCGCAGGGGGTAGCGGGCCATCAGTTCCCGGACGCGCTGCAGCGCGATGAGCAGTTCGTCGGCGGCCGACGCGAAACGCTTGCCGAGGGTGGTGGCCTGCGCCGCGACGTTGTGCGAGCGACCGGCCATGACGAGCGAGGCGTACTCGGTGGCGCGCTCGGCGAGGCGTGCGGCCACGGCGACACCGTGGGAGTGGACGTGCTCGAGCGACCGCAGGATCTGCAGTTGCTCGACGTTCTCGGTGAGGTCGCGGCTGGTCATGCCCTTGTGGACGTGCTCGTGACCGGCGAGGGCGTTGAACTCCTCGATGCGGGCCTTGACGTCGTGGCGGGTGACGCGCTCGCGCTGGGCGATGGACTCGAGGTCGACCTGCTCGATCACGCGTTCGTAGTCGGCGATCGCCTCGGCGGGAACGTCGATCCCGAGTTCGGCCTGCGCCCGCAGCACCGCGAGCCACAGCTGCCGCTCGAGCACGATCTTGTACTCGGGCGACCACAGGTCCCGGAGTTCGGGGCTGGCGTAGCGGGTGGCGAGGACGTTGGGGATGTGGCTCACACAAGTGAGTTTACGGTCCGGGTCTGCTCCCGTATTCCCCGACCTCAATCCTCGACCGGGGGCGCGACGGTCTCGACGACGTCGAGCAGGATGCCGCGCGCGAGCGAGCGCGGGTCGGGATCGAGCTCGCCCAGTCCGCCGAGGACCGCGCCGTCCACGACCGCCACGAGCCGACGCACCTCGCGGGGCCGCACCGATCGGCAGCAGCGTTCGAGCAGGTCGGTGAGCAGGTGGTCGATCTGCTCGCGCATGCGGACCTGCACGTCACGCAGTTCCGGATAGCGGGCTGTCGCGACGCACCGCTCGTACCGGGAGATCAGGCGTTCGCGGTCGATGCCGCCGTCGCAGTCCCGCGGTCCGATGAGCAGTTCGACGATGAGATCGGCCGTGCCCTCGAGACTGCGCGGGAGCGGCTCGATGTCGCGGACGCGCTCCCGCATCGCGTCGAGTTCCCGCTCGCTGTTGTAGTCGACCGCGCATGCGACGAGGTCGTCGAGCGATTCGAAGTAATAGGTGGTCGATGCGAGCGGCAGGCCCGCGCGGGTGGCGACGGCCCGGTGGCGGACGGCGTCGATCCCCCCTTCGAGGATGAGGTCGGCCGCTGCCTCGACCAGCGCCTGACGGCGCCGTTCGCCCTTCGGAGTCGCAGCAATCGACACCTTCTCATGGTGACAGTCCCGACCGTCTCACCAGGGGAAAACGGAAGTGGAGACCAACCGGTACCATTGCGCCCGCCCGCGCGTGTCGAGTCCTCGGCGAGCGCAGCCCCGCGAGTAGATCATCGAACGATCGGAGCCGTACCGGATGAGACGTCGACGCTTTCTGCAGGCATCGCTTCTCGGGGCCGCCCTGGCGGGTGCCGGCGCCGCGGCGCCGGGCATGTCCGGTATCGGCCTCCCGCGTGCGGACGCGCTGCCCGTCGGGGTCGACGAGTACCGCCGACTCGTGCCCGAACTGTTCGTTCCGCCGCCCGCCCCGCCGGAGCATTCCGAGGTCGTCGTGGTGGGCTCCGGTTTCGGTGCGAGCGTCGCCGCGCTGCGCCTGGCCGAGGCCGGGAACCGGGTCACGATGCTCGAGCGCGGCATGCGCTGGCCCCGCGACCCGCACCGCGAGATCTTCACGACCGACCTGCTCGCCGATGGTCGCGGCTACCACCACCGCACCCATTTCACCGGACCGACGGGCATCCCGGTGGTGTGCGACGACTTCGCCGGTGTCCTCGATGTGGTCGACTACCCGAACATGTCGGTGTGGCGCGGCGCGGCGGTGGGTGGCGGATCGATCGTGTTCACCGGAGTGATGATCGCTCCCGAACGGCACCTCTTCGAGCACGTCTTCGGCGGCCGTCTGTCCTACGACGAGATGACCTCCACCTGGTACCCGAAGGTGCGCTCGATGCTGCGCCTCGACCCGATGCCCGACGACATCTACAACGCCGCCGAGTTCACGCACTCGCGGCGATGGGACGACGACGCGCGCGCCGCCGGTTACAGCCCGCACCGCATCGACGGCATCTGGGATTGGGACGTCGTGCGCGCCGAACTCGCCGGCTCGGTCCGCCGATCGGCCGTCGCGGGCGAGAGCAATCTCGGCAACTCGAACGGCGCGAAGTTCGATCTCACGCAGAACTACATCCCGGCGGCAGAGGCGACCGGGCGCACCCTGGTGTGCCACGGTCACCGGGTGCTTGCGATCGGTCAGAACGGCGACGGCCGCTACCGTCTCGACGTGCAGGCCGTCGACCCGACGGGGGTGGTGCTGCGCACTACCACGATCACGTGCGACCGCCTCGTCCTCGGCGCCGGATCGATCGGCACGACCGAACTGCTCGTCAAGGCGCGGCACACCGGTTCGCTGCCGAACCTCGACGAGCGCGTGGGCCGGGGCTGGGGCACCAACGGCGACGCGGTGCTCGTCCGCTCGTTCGCGCTCACCGAGGGTTTCGGCGGCGACCAGGGCGCGCCGTCGGCGTCGCGGATCGTCGACGAGTCCGGTCTGCCGCTGAGCCTCGAGAATTGGTTCGTCGCGGGCACCGCGAAGGACGTCGGGATGCTCGCCTCCCTCGGCATGACCCTCGACCCCACCCGTGCCGACTTCGCGTACGACCCGGGTGCCGATCGGGCGGTTTTGAACTGGCCGACCGGTGGCGAACGCGAGAGCGTCGACGCCCTGCGGGCCGTGCACAACGCGATGGCGCAGGCCGCTGGCACGATCCCGGGCGCATCGCCGATGGCCGAGGACGTCAACGCGACCTTCACTGCGCATCCACTCGGTGGTGCGGTGCTCGGCGAGGCGACCGACGGTTACGGCCGCGTGCACGGCCATCCCGGTCTCTACGTCGTCGACGGCGCGCTGATCCCGGGCAGCACCGGCACCGCGAACCCGTCGCTGACCATCGCGGCGCTGGCCGAACGGAACATCGCGCGGATCATCGCCGACGGGCGGTGACCCGGCCGCGGCGGTCCGGCACGGCGTTCAGGAGACGGGCAGCCAGGCCGCGAGCCGGTCGAGCGCCGCGGTGACGTCGGCAGTCGAACCCGCGAACGACAGCCGCACGGTCTCGCCGCCGCGCACGGTGTCGAAGTCGACGCCCGGTGCGAGCGCGAGCCCGGTGTCGTGGAGCAGCCGCGCGCACCACGCCGTCGAGTTCTCGCCGTCGAGCAGATGGCCGATGTCGGCGTAGACGTAGAAGGCGCCGTCTGCCGGTGCGAGTTTCGTGATGCCGAGATCCGGCAGCCCTTCGAGCAGCAGTTCCCGGTTCACCGCGTAGCGGGAGACGTGCCCGTCGAGTTCGGTGCGGGCCTCGGTCCCGAACGCCTCGACCGCCGCGAACTGCGAGACCGACGGCGGGCACACCGTCATGTTCGACGCGAGTCGCTGCAGAGCCGGACGCATCGTCTCGGGCGCGAGCATCCAGCCGAGCCGCCAACCGGTCATCGAGAAGTACTTCGACACCGAGCCGATCACCACCGAGTCGCGCGAGGTCGCCCACGCCGTCGAGGTCGCCGGTGATCCGGTGCCCTCACCGGTCTCGGACCGGACGGTGCCGAACTCGATGCCGTGGTAGATCTCGTCGGAGATGAGCAGGCTGCCGTGCTCGTCGCACCAGCGCGCGAGCGCCGCGAGCTCGGACGGTTCGATCATCGTGCCGGTCGGGTTGGCGGGGCTGGCGACGACGATTCCCGCAGGCGGAGCGTCGAGTTCCTCGAGCATCGCGACGGTGGGCTGGTAGCGGGTCTGCGGACCGCAGTCGAGTTCGACGACACGACAACCGAGCGCGGCGAGGGTGTTGCGGTAGGCCGGGTAGCCGGGGCGGGCGACGACCACGGTGTCGCCGACGTCGAAGGCCGCGAGGAACACCAGGGTGAAGGCGCCGGACGAGCCGGTGGTGACGACGACGTCGTCCGCGTCGACGTCGATGCCGTACTTGTGGCGGTGGTACGCCGCGATCTCCTCGCGCAGCGGCAGGATGCCGAAGGTCTCCGTGTAACCCAGCAGTTCCGCATCGATCGCCAGGTTGGCGGCCCGGAGCACGGGAGCGGGTGCGGGGGTCGACGGTTGTCCGGCGGCGAGACTCAGGACGTCGCCGTGGCTGCGCTGCCGCTCGGCGGCCGCCTTCCACACATCCATGACATGGAACGTCTCGATACCGGAGCGTTGGGATTCGGGGCGCACGTCGACGACGGTAGTACGCCCCGCGTCGTTCGTCAGAGCCGGACGCGCTGAAGTCGGGTGAGGGCACCCCACGCGATCGGATAGTCCTGACGATCGACGACCTTCACCTGCGTGGCCTCCGCGTCGGGTTCGGGCGTCGGTTGCGGCACGACCGGCAACAGCAGATGCGAGTCGAACTGTCCGCCGGCGTGCACGATGTGGAAGCCCTTGTTGATGGTGCGATCGTGCCCGACGCGTGGGTTCTCGTCGAGGTCGTGGCCGGCGATGACGAGCACGAGGCTCGATCCGGCTTCGAAGAAGGTGCTGTGCGGCATGATCTCGATGTCGACGGGCACGATCTGGTCGGGCAGCAACGGCCAGTACTTCGTCTGGTCGTGGACGGGCCGGTAGGCGGTGGAGGCCTCCGGGTCCAGCGCCCGCCGCGAGACCCGCATCCACCCGTGGGCTACGAATCCCTTCTCGTAGCCGCCGTGGCCTTCGAACCACACGTCGCGGCCGTGCTCGTCGCGCTTGGCGAGCCCGACGAACAGGTCCATGTCGTTGGCGTCCTTCGCCTGCACCCACAAACGCAGCGCCGCGTGCCCGGTGATCTCGGTGTCCTCGTCGAAGGTGTGGGTGAAGACGAGTTCGTCGCCCGCGACGGGGAAGGTGCGGCGGAACTGGCTGCTCTCGCACGGGGTGGTGCTCAGGTCGGCGTTCGCGTGGTCGAGGTGGAATGCGACGTAACGGGTGTCGGGGACCGGCCACTCGGATTCGAGGCGTTCGGAATAGGTGCGCAGGTCGTGGCGGGTCTCGAGACGGATGCGCGGGGTGTCCTCGAAGCCGTTGTCCTCGTCCTTGAGGAAGCGGTCGAAGAATCGTCGCTGGTAGTCGAGGGCCTCGTTGCCGTAGAAGGTCTGCCACATCTTCCGGCCGTGGGTGTAGAGCCACTTGTGCTCCGACGCGATGCGGCGGTAACCCTCGACCGACCCGCGGGCGCGTGGGCCCTGATCGGACCACGAGACGCCGACGAGCGCGGGCACGGTGACGTCCTCGAGCCGGGGCGGCGGGGCGAGGTGACGGAAGAAGTCGGGGAAACGGCGCCGCAACCACGGGGTGAACCGCCGGAGGGAGGCGGCGCCGCAGCGGGCCCCGGTGTTCATCGCGCTGTACCAGAACTCGCTGTAGCGGGTCTCGGGGATGCCGCCCTGGGTGAGGATGTCGCGGCAGGGATCGCTCACACCTTCCCAGGGTGCGATGGCCGCGAGACAGGGCGGGTTGAGCGCGGCGGTGTACCACTGCAGTGTGGCGAGATAGTCGGCGCCGGCGAGGCCGACGCGGCCGTTGCTCCACTCCTGACCACCGGCCCATTCCACGACGGACGCGCAGTCGAGCGCGGCCCGGCCGAGCAGCAGGCGGGGACGGCCGCCGCTAGCGTGATGACCGCGCATGTCCGCGACGACGAGGACGTAGCCGCGAGGAACCCAGTAGGCGGGGTCCGGTGCTTCGAAGGAGGTGCAGTCACTGATCTCGAGATCGCCGATGTGGTTGCCGGATTCGGCGAGGTCGTCGAAGTCGACGGGATACCGGTCGACGCCGGCGTCCTTGCCGTAGGGGGTGACGGCGACCAGCACGGGGCAGCGGTCGTGCTCACCGGAGTCGGCAGGACGGTAGACGTCGGCTCTCAGTACGGTGCCGTCGCCCGTGCGGATGGGCACGTCGCGCTCGACGAGGACGTCGTCCGGCAACCCGTGGACGACGACGTGGTGGTGCCGTAGCGGTGTCGGGTCCGGCGTCGGCGTTCGTCTTCGAGAAACCATGCAGTCACCCCTGGCGGCATCGAAATGCACCGAGTGTGCAACATACACCCGGTAGGTGCAAGGGTGAAGGACGAGAGTGAAAGGCTAGACCGAGATCCGGCCCTCGACGGCCGCCAGACCGATGTCGCGGCGGAAGTGACCGCCCGGCAGCTTGACGTCGGCGAGCCGATCATAAGCGGCCTCGCGCGCGGACGCGAGATCGGCACCCACACCGATCACGTTGAGCACGCGCCCACCTGCGGAGACCAGCGCGCCGTCCTCGCGACGCTTCGTGCCGGCGTGCAGCACCGTGTCGCCCTCGGCGCCGGTGATCACATCGCCGGTGCGCGGGGTGGACGGGTAGTACTCGGCGGCGAGCACCACGGTCACCGCGGCGCCGTCCTTCCAGCGCAGCGGCGGAAGCTCGGCGAGCGTGCCGGCGGCGACCGCCTTCAGGGCCTCGCCCAGCGGGGACTCGAGCAGAGCGAGCACGGCCTGGGTCTCCGGGTCGCCGAAACGGCAGTTGAACTCGACCACGGCCGGGCCCTCGGCGCCCATCGCCAGACCCGCGTAGAGCAGTCCGGAGAAACCGCATCCGCGGCGCACCATCTCGGCCGCGACGGGCTCCACGACCTCGGAGACGATCCGCTCGACGCTACCCTCGGGCAACCACGGCAGCGGCGTGTAGGCACCCATGCCACCGGTGTTGGGGCCGGTGTCGTCCTCGCCGACGCGCTTGTGGTCCTGCGCCGGGAGCAGCGGCACGACCGTCTCGCCGTCGACGAGGCAGAACAGCGAGACTTCGGGACCGTCGAGGAAGGACTCCAGCAGGACGGGGTGCCCGTTCTCGAGGATCTCGGCGGCGTGGTCGCGGGCGGCGGCGCGATCGGTGGTGACGACGACGCCCTTACCGGCAGCGAGACCGTCGTCCTTGACCACCCAGGTCGGTCCGAACCGGTCGAGCGCCTCGTCGAGGGTCGCGGGTGTGTCGACGACCTCGCTGTGGGCGGTGCGCACACCGGCGGCGGCCATGACGTCCTTCGCGAACGCCTTCGATCCCTCGATGCGTGCGGCGGCGGCGGACGGTCCGAAGCAGGGGATGCCCGCGGCGCGGACGGCATCGGCGACCCCGAGGACGAGCGGAACCTCGGGACCTATGACGACGAGGTCGGCCTTCTGCGCGGTGGCGAGGGCGACGACGTTGTCGGCGGAGGCCGCATCGACGGGGAACAGCTCGGCGACGTTCGCGATACCGGGGTTGCCCGGCGCGGCCAGCACGGCGGTCACGCCGGGGTCGCGGGACAGGGCGAGAGCAAGAGCATGTTCACGGGCACCGGAGCCGATAACGAGTACGCGCACGCAGGACAGACTACGGGACCGGTCTCCACACGAGATCGGCGCGGGAACGCGTGCGCTGAACGGCTTCCGCATTGGGCAGATCGACGGTCCGCACCCATTCGCGTGCGCCGTCCTCGTCCCGTCCGTGGTGGCGGTGCCGGCGCACGAGACGTCGCGTGAGCGTGCGGCGGGGTGCGTCGATGTAGATGACGAGGTCGAGCAGCGGGCGGATGTGTTCCCATCCCCCGGTCTCGAACATCAGGTAGTTGCCCTCGGTGACGATCACCCGGGCATCGGCCGGCACAGCGTGCACCGCCGCGATCGGTTCGTCGAGCGGCCGGGAGAAATCCGGGGCGTAGATCGTCTCGTCGCGGCACTGCCGCACCCGGCTCAGCATGTCGCGGAAGCCGGCCACGTCGAAGGTGTCGGGCGCCCCCTTCCGGTCCCGCGCGCCGAAGGTGTCGAGCTGCCGGTTGGACAGGTGGTAGCCGTCCATCGGCACCTGTCCGGTGGAGACCCCCGCGCATCGGAGGGCGTAGACGAGCAGCGCCGTGGCGCGACTCTTCCCGGCACCCGGCGGCCCGCACAGACCGACGACCGTGCGCCGATCCGCGGGAAGCCCGACGAGGACGTGTGTGACGAGTTCGTCCACGAGCACGCGCAGCGGCGCCTCCCGCACGCTCCCGTCACCTTCCATGAGCCCGACGATACGACCGCCCGCGACCGTCGGAGTCGCCGTGAGCTCTCGACACGCCCACCCGACTGATCTATCGTTATTTCGAAAGTTCGGAATTTCGAACTGTCACCCCGACACGGACGGATACCGCCATGCCGAACAGGATCGGAACCACCCTCGCCGCGACGAGCGTCGTGATCGCTCTGGCCGGATGCGGGCAGAGCACTCCACCGGANGGACGCGTCCGCCCCAGCCGGTGAATGCATGCCCACCCCCGCCGCGGACGTGAGCACCGCCGAAGGCTGGATCGGCTACCTCGCCGAGAACCCCGACACGGTCGCCATCGCGGTCGACGACGGCAACGGCGGGACCTTCGAACAACGACCCGACGAGCGGCAACCGCTCGCGTCGGCTGTGAAGGTCGTGCATCTCGCCGCCTATGCCCGCGCCGTCGCAGCCGGTGAACTCTCCCCCGACGAGCGCGTACCGCTCGCCGACTGGGAACGCTGGCATCTCCCGGACACCGACGGCGGCGCACACCCCCGGGCTCTCGAACGGCTCGGTGTGAACGACCCGGAGGACACCGTCACTCTCGACGAGATGGTGTCGGCGATGATCCAGGAGAGCGACAACGCGGTCCCCGACTACCTGCGCGACCGCCTCGGCGACGACGCCCTGCGCGAGGCCGCCGCCCAGGGCGGCTGGGACGACTTCACGCCGCCGACGATGCTCGGCAACACACTCGCGCTGCTCGACCCGACACTCGACGATTCGTCGGCGGTCTGGGACGCCGCGCGCCGCTACGCCTCCGACCCCGCCTACCGCGCCGAAGCGGTGCAGCACCCGGCGCCGGAGGATTTGTTCGCCCGGGTCGACCGCGTCCAGCGTTTCGACAACACCGGATCGGCCGCCGAGCTCACCGCCCTGCATCGCGCGATCGCCGACGGTTCGTTCGGTGCCGGCGGCGACCTCGCGCGTACCCACCTCGAATGGCAACCGTCCACGGTTCCGGGATTCGAGGGAGTCGGATTCAAGGGCGGTAGCCTGCCCGGCATCCTCACCGACGCAGTCACCTTCCGCCGCGATGACGACACGATCGCGACCACGGTGATGCTCGCGTCCGGCATGTCGGACAGCGACTACGCGGAAGCCCTCGAATCGTTCGCCCATCAGGAGATGCTCGCCGCGGCAGCGAACGATCCCGATTTTCTCGAGCGGATACGCTGCGCGATGTGAGCGACGGCGACGTGAACGACGAGTACGAGGCCCGGCTCGCGGATCTCGAACGCCGTGTGCGGATCCTCGAGGGCGACGCGACCCGCCGGGGCGCCGGGGACGGTCCCGGTGGCACCGGTCCCGTGGCGGACGTGGCAGGAAGCACGGGGTCCGTGACCTACGGGGGCTTCGTCTCCCTGCACGGCCACGTCCGCTGGAACATCGAGTACGACGCGGGCGCATCCCTCGCACTCGATCCCGTTCCCGTCGCCGCCGTCCTCGACGCCTTGGGCAACCCCGCGAGGCTGGCGATCGTGCGGACTCTGCTGCGCGGGCCCGCCACCGCCACCGAACTCCAGGAGGCCACCGACCTCACGTCGACCGGCCGGCTCTACCACCATCTCCGGGCTCTGTCGGCTGCGCGGGTGGTCGAGCAGGGAAGCCGAAACCGCTACCGGATCGCGCCGGAGAAGGTCGTGCCGCTGCTGGTCCTCACCGTCGCGGCGGCCGATGTCGGGGAACAGCTCCGGTGAACCCGGTGTCCCTTATCCTCCCGGTATGACTTCCGTGTTCAGCAAGATCATCGCCGGTGAACTGCCGGGCCGTTTCGTCTGGCAGGACGACGACGTCGTCTCCTTCCTGACCATCAACCCGTTCACCGAGGGGCACGTGCTGGTCGTGCCACGGCAGGAGGTCGATCACTGGCAGAGCGTGGACGACGACCTGTGGGCGAAGGTGAACGACGTCGCCCGCATCCTCGGTCGCGCCGTCACCGCCGCCTTCGACGCCCCGCGCGCCGGCCTGATGATCGCCGGCCTGGAGGTCCCCCACCTGCACCTGCACGTCTTCCCCGCCTACTCCCTCGGCGACTTCGATTTCGCGACGGCCGAGAAGGATCCGTCGCCCGAATCGCTCGACCGCGCGCATCGCAAGATCAAGGACGCCCTGCGCGAACAGGGTCACGGCGAGCACGTCCCCGACTGATCCGCTCGACGGGATATCGGCGGAACAATTCCGACCGGTATCCCGTTGTGTTCCTCGTGTCTTCTACTCCACCGAGTTCCCCAGCCCCGGCCGGTACGGCCGAGCCGCAGGCCGCTGCCGCACCGCGCGCCGGTCTTCTGATCGCCGTTCTCGTCGGGGCCGCATTCGTCGTCATCCTCAACGAGACGATCATGAGCGTCGCGCTGCCGAAGCTGATGGTCGAGTTCGACGTCGGCGCAGCCACCGCCCAATGGCTCACCACGGCGTTCATGCTGACCATGGCCGTCGTCATCCCGATCACGGGTTACCTGCTCACCCGGCTGTCGCTGCGCACGGTCTTCGCGATCGCGATGGGCAGCTTCCTGCTCGGCACCCTGATCGCCGCGAGCGCCCCGATCTTCCCGGTCCTCGTGCTGGGTCGTGTCGTCCAGGCCGTGGGCACCGCGGTGATGTTGCCGCTGCTGTTCACGACGGTGCTCAACCTGGTTCCCGCCGATCGTCGCGGTCGCACGATGGGCGTGATCTCGATCGTCATCGCGGTCGCTCCCGCGGTCGGCCCGACCATCGGTGGCGTCGTGCTCGACCAGCTGAGCTGGCGGTGGATGTTCTGGCTGGTGCTGCCGATCGCGGTCGTCGCGACGGCGCTCGGCCTGAGCTGGATCCGCAGCGTCACCGAACCGGTCGCGGTTCCGCTCGACGCCCCGTCGGTGGTGTTGTCGGCCCTCGGGTTCAGCGGTCTCGTCTTCGGTCTGAGCAGTCTCGGTGAGGCCGCCGAGGGCGATCCGCTCATGCCGCCGTGGCTGCCGCTGGTCGTCGGCATCGCGTCGCTGACGGTCTTCGTCCTGCGTCAGATCCGCCTCGGCGACGGCGCCCTGCTGGACATGCGCGCGTTCCGTACCCCGGCGTTCTCGCTCGCGGTTGCACTCGTCTCGGTAAGCATGATGTCGCTGTTCGGCACCCTCATCCTGCTGCCGATCTACCTGCAGAACGTGCTGGGTCAGTCGACGCTGACCACCGGCCTGATGCTGCTGCCCGGTGGTCTGGTCATGGGTCTGCTCGGCTACATCGTCGGACGCCTGTTCGACCGGTTCGGTCCGCGGCCGCTCGTCGCACCGGGCGCGGTCATCGCCTGCGTCGCGATGTGGGGCATGACGACCTTCGACGCGACCACCACGATCGGCACGGTCATCGCCTGGCACGTGCTGCTCAACATCGGCCTCGCGTTGATGTTCTCGCCGCTGCTGACCTCGGCACTCGGAGCGCTGCCGCGGCGGTTGTACTCCCACGGCAGCGCCATCGTCAGCACCATGCAGCAGGTCGCCGGTGCGGCCGGTACGGCGTTGTTCATCACGGTGCTGACCCGCACGACCGTCGCGGGCGCCGAGAGCGCGGGCGATCCCGCCGGTGCGCTCGCGGACGGTGTCCACGGCGCGTTCACGGGGGGCGCGGCGATCGCGGTGATCGCAGTCGTCGGCTCCCTGTTCGTCCGACGGGCCCCGGAGCCCGAGGCGGATGCGGTGGAGGTGTCGGCCCCCGAGACCGCCGGAACGCACTAGCCGGCAGTACACACCGGCCCGGCACTCACGCGCCGGTCGTCACGACTTCCCTGTTCGACGGGAAGCGTGGCGGCCGGCGCGTTGCTGTCCGCACACGGTTCGTGGAGGAAGGCGTCCAGTTCGACCCACGAGGTGTCGCGTGCGGCGCTGCCGGACGGATGCTGGATCTCGCGTTCGATCGCGGTGAGGCGGTAGGCCGTGCGGACGATGGGTGCGGGCACCCCGCCGAAGACGGCGTCGAGCAGGCCGAGTGCGGGCTCGGCGACGAACAACGACCACGCGTTCCGCGGGGCCTTCCCGACCACGTCCGTGATCCCCATGTATGAGCTCGGAGAACCTGTCCGACGGCAGTGCTATCAAGTGATGCATGACGTGTTCACAGTGCAACCACGATCTCGACCACTGCCACGGCACTCTCGTGCTCCACGCCGATACTCGGGTCGACTGCACCGAACCCGACTGCGTCGACTTCGAGATCGTGCGGCACACCCTCGTTCTCGACTGCATCGAACTGGACGGCGGATGTTCGTGCACGGTGATTGCGCAGGAATCGCAGCTACTGCGCGTGTCCTGAGCAATTTGCCAATACTCGCCCGGAATTCCTAACCTCGACGGAGGTGGCCGCCGGTCGGCCTCCCGGACGAGCGCACCGTACCCGGCCAGCGACAAGACGGTGCAGGAGCGTTGTACGTCATGGCCTGGATCGTTCTCGTCCTCTCCGGTGTGCTCGAAGCCGTGTGGGCTACAGCCCTCGGCAGATCTGCCGGTTTCAGCCGGCTCACCCCGACACTGGTGTTCGTCGTCGCCCTCGTCCTGAGCATGGCCGGGCTCGCGTATGCCCTGCGCACCCTGCCGGTCGGGACGTCCTACGCGATCTGGGTGGGTATCGGCGCCGCTCTCACGGTCGGATATGCGATGGTCACCGGCACCGAGACCGCCTCGCTGCTGAAGCTCGCACTGATCGCGGGCATCGTGCTGTGCGTGGTCGGTCTCAAACTCGTGCACTGACGTTCTCGGGCCTCACGTTCTCGGACTGACGTTCTCGAGCACTGACCGTTACAGTCGGTTCCATGAACCTCGGGTCCGTACTCGTGATGCCGGTGCGTGTGGGTCTGACCGCCGCAGAGGTCGCCCTGAGCGTCGCCGAGACGGTCGTCGGCACCGTGCGGGTCGCGGTGTCGCCCACCACCTACTCCGCGCTCGGCGCGGTCGGCCTGCCCGACACCCGCAGTTCGGTGGGTCTGCTGCAGCAGATCTCGAAGCTCACGTCGGAGGACCGTGGACTCGGTCACGCGTTGCGTCCCGGCGGTCCCCTCGACCGGCTGCTCGCGCCGGGCGGTCCCGTGGATCGGCTCACCGAGCCGGGTGGCCTGCTCGATCGGTTGCTCGAACCGGGCGGACCCGTCGACCGGCTCACCGCACCGGGTGGTCCCCTCGACCGGATCCTCGCCGACGACGGTGCCCTCGACCGTCTCGTGTCGGAAGGGGGTCTGCTCGATCGCCTCACCGCGCACGACGGCCCGCTCGAACGGCTGCTCGCCCAGGACGGCGCGGTGGAACGGCTCACCGCGCCGGGCGGCATCGTCGATGTGGCGATCCGGCCCGGTGGGGTCGTCGAGCGGGCCCTCGCCCAGGGCGGCGTCCTCGACGTCCTGCTCTCCGAACGGGGCGCCCTCGAACGACTGCTCGCCGAGGGCGGTCCGCTCGATCAGATCGTCTCGCTCTCGGAGACCCTCGCGCATCTCACGCCCGGCATCTCGCAGATGAACGCGAGCATCGACATGTTGCAGGAAACGGTCGAGCTGCTGCGCGGGGCCGTCGGTCCGCTCGGCGACCTCGCCGGCCGGCTTCCCGGGCGCTGGTTGCGCAGCGGCAAGGGCGAGCTGCTTCCGCCGCCCTGACGTAGTTCCTCGCCGTGTCAGCGATCGGAGCGGCGGGATGCGACCAGCCGGGCAGCGTCGGCCGATGCCCGGCGCGCTGCCGCGAACAGGTCCTCCCCCGTGCCGAGCAACGCGGCGAGCGTGCCGGCGAAATGATCGCCCGCCCCCGTCGTGTCGACGACCTCGACCTGCGGGACCCGCAGATGTTCGATCGCGTCCTCGGTTCCGACCACGACGTCCTCCCCACCACGGGTGATCACCACGGTGCGCACCTGTTCGAGCAGGCGGGTCACGATCGCGTCGAAGGGGGTCCCTGCGGGAAGACCCGCGTAGTGCAGGGCTTCCTGCTCGTTGAGTACGAGCGGATCGGCGCCGGCGAGGACGTATTCGTCCAGGTCGATCACCGGGCTCGGATTGAGCACGAACCGGCGGTCGTGATCGCGCGCCCACTGGGCGGCGGCCCAGGTCACTGCGGGGAGCAGCTCGAGTTGGGTGAGCACCACCGCGGGATCGAGGGCATCGAGTGCTGCGGTCACGTCCTCGGCCTCGAGCAACGAATTGGCCTCGGGTACGACGACGATCCGGTTCTGCCCGTCGTCGGAGACGAGGATGACGGCCCGGCCGGTCGGGCCCGGTGTGGTGCGCAGATGGGAGGTGTCGACCCCTGCCCTCTGTTGCACGCCGCGCAGTACGTCAGCGGCATGATCGCTGCCCACCGCGCCGACGATGGCGGTGGGAGCCAGGCGGGCAGCACCGATGGCCTGGTTCGCGCCCTTGCCTCCCGGATAGGTGCGCAGATGCCGGCCGAGTACCGTCTCACCTTCTTCGGGAGCACGTGCCACGACGACCGTCAGGTCGAGGTTCAGCGATCCCACGACCGCCACCACGCATCGACTCGACTCGGTCACGGGTCGAGCCTACGACCGATCGACCTGCGGGGCGGGCCTACGATCGATCGACCCGAAGGGCGGGCCTACGATCACTGCGCCTGCGGGTCCGGTTCCAGTTCGGGGCAGACGATGTGGACGACCTCGTCCGCCCAGGACTCCCCCACCTCGCCGTGACGCAGGTAGGCGCCGAGATACGCGCCGACGAGCATCGAGACGGCGGTGTCGACGTCGATGTCCTTGCGGATCGCGCCCGACTCGATCGCGGTGCGGAGCACGTCGGCGACGACCTCGCTCCGGGCGTTGATGATCTCCCGGATCGACTCGGTGAACTCGGGTTCCTGGTCGGTGAGCAGTGCGCCGACACTGCCCATGCCCACTTCGTTCGACAGTCCGCGACGGATCAGCTCGAGGGTCCATTTGACGCGGTCGTAGACGCACAGCCCGTCGGGCACGCACGGGGAGGCGACCTGCGAGTGCAATGCCGCGTCGAGGATCTCCTCACGGTTCGCGTAGCGCCGGTAGATCGTCGTCTTCGCGACGCCCGACAGCGCCGCGACCGCCTCGACGGTGACGCGGTTGGGCCCGTGAAGCCGCAGGATCTCGAGCGCGGCCTTCACGATGCGCGCGTCGGTCCCGGCACGCTCCTTGACGGGGCGCCGCGACGTCAGGGCCACGGATTCCGTCTCGACCTCGCCCACCATGTCTACATCCTCCTCGCGCGGGCATACACCCGCAGGATTCCCGAGTCTCCCCGACAAGGCGACCCCGAATCAAACACTACGAAACGATACGCTACGATGAGCGTATCGTTCCAATCGTCGACGAAGGGGAACGCATGACAGATATCTACGCACCGACACCCGGGCACTACACCGAATCCGAAACCGTCCTCGAGAGCTACCGCACCTACGACGCCGTCGAGAGGGCCATCGACCACCTGTCCGACGAAGGCTTTCCCGTCGAGTACCTGCGGGTCGTGGGCCAGGGAGTCACCACCGTCGAACACATCGAAGGCCGCATGACCAACGGCAAGGCCGCCCTTCGCGGCGCCGCCGCAGGCGTCTGGACGGGCCTGCTCTTCGGTCTGCTCCTGGCACTGCTTCTGCCTGCCACCGGCATGGCCACCGTGATCCTCACCGCTGTCGTCTTCGGCGCGGTGTGGGGCGGATCACTCGGCTTCTTCACCCACTGGAGCACCGGGGGACGCCGCGACTTCGTCTCGAGAAAGAGCATCGAGGCCTCGCGCTACGACCTCATGGTCGATTCCGAGTTCGTCGATCAGGCGCGCGAGAAGCTCGCACTGCGCTGACCGGCCATTGTTTCTCCGATTCGAGAACCTCTTCGCCCACGCCGACCGGCGTGGGCGAAGTCGTTTCTGGTGGAAAGAACAACACGAAAGGGATATTCCACCCGAATCGCCACATTCGTCCGATGCGGATAATCCGTGTTTGCCCGGTCGATTCTTTCCACTGATGGCATGATTCGAGTTATGGCCGGATCGTCGAATACTCCCCCGAAGCCTGCTGTGGGCTCGAAGGTCGTCGTACGCGCGGGTGTCGCGGGCACCAGGGCCTGTCCCGGCACGATCGTCGAAGACTTCGGTCCAGCACAGGAAGCCGTGGGCGACAAGCTGGGTCGCGACTGGGCGCGCGTGCGCCGCTGGGCTGTGGCGCTCGACGACGGACGGCTGATATTCGTCGATATGGACGCATTCGAATCCTCGAAGTCCTGATATCCGATCCATTTCGTCACTTCCGTATTCACACGCCCCTGCAGTGACATGCGGAGGGTGAACAACCGGGTGAACTGCGGCGGATCCGTTGACGCTCCGTGCGCCCGAACCGTTCTCCGGATATGACCTGGATCGGTTGGCCGCTGCTCGGATGGCTCACGGCATCCCCGGTGGTCGCCCTCGTATTCGGGCGCGTCGCCGCGGCGCACGACCTCCACGAGGCGCCGCACACGATTGCGCCGGTGATCGACCTGTCCGAGCGCCGAGCACGCCGCCTCGGTGAACACCACTGGCCGGAGCAGGACGGCAACGGCCCGGCAACCCTCCCGGAGCCCCGTCTTCCGATGTAAATTGTCCTTCTCGCCTTCGACGGGACAGGGATCCGGTCCGGGCGAACACCCGCCCGTGCATGTGTGCCTCCCGGATCGAGGGACGATGACCGCAGACCGCTTGACCCCGGTCCCGCCCCGCAACGGCGCCGGAAACACGGCACTGACCGCAGGGATCGTCGCGCTCGTCTTCGCCTTCGTACCCGTCATCGGCGACTTCGTCGCGATCCCCGCAGGTCTGGTCGCAGTGGTGTGCGGATGGATCGGTCTCGAACGGGTCGACAGGGGCACGGCGACGCATCGCCGCGAAGCTCTGATCGGTGCGTGCCTCGGCGTCGCGGCACTGTTCGCCGTGTTCGTGGTCTTCGCAGCGGTTCACAGCAGCACCGGATGAAACAGGCCCGCGCGGTACGCGACGGGCCCTACTGGAGCCCCCTGTCAGGATTGAACTGACGACCGCTCGCTTACAAGGCGAGTGCTCTACCACTGAGCTAAGGAGGCACAGAACTCGACGGTCGCGGACGACGCGTGAGCGACGCCATCATATAGCGCGTCACACTCTCGGCGCGCACCCACCCGCCTTCGTTACGGTGGATTGCATGCCCACCCTCCCCGTTTCCCCCAGCCGTACCGGAGGCCGCGGACGGTGAGCCGCTTCGACGACTTCCTCGATCGGGTTCTCGGTACCCGCCGCGCGACCATCGACGCGGTCACCGAGGCGCCGGCGCCACTGCAGCCGATCGATCTGACCGACGATGCAGTGGTCGCCGAGGCGCTCGACGTCGCCGTGCGTGTCGGTGAGGTCCTGCTCGCCTCGGGCACCGGCGCGATCGACACCGCCGAACAGGTGCGGTTCGTCGCTGCCACCTACGGTCTGGCGCAGTGCGACGTCGACGTCACCTACAACTCGATCGTGCTGTCGGCCTATCGCGGACCGACCATGCCGCCGTCGAGCACGATGCGGGTGGTGCACTACCGCTCGATGGACTTCACGCGGCTCGCGGCCGTCGACCGTCTGACCCGCCGCGTCCGCCGCGACGCGATCTCCCCGGCGCAGGCGCACGAAGAACTGCTCGCCATCACCACCAAGGCGCATCCGTACAACCGTTGGGTGGCGACGATCGCGTGGTCGGCGATGGCCGCCTCGATCTCCGTGCTCCTCGGCGGCGACGCGCTGGTTGCGCTCGTCGCCTTCGGTTCGACGTTCGTGATCGACCGCGTCAACCGCAAACTCAACGCGGCCGGGTTGCCGTTCTTCTTCCAGCATCTGGTGGGCGGCATCGTCGCGACAGCCCCGGCGATCACGCTGTACGGGATACGGGAGACGATCGGGATCGAAGTGTCACCGGGACTCATCATCGCGGCCGGCGTGACGGTGCTGCTGTCCGGTCTGTCGCTCGTGGGTTCGGTGCAGGACGCCATCACCGGGGCCCCCATCACGGCGTCGGCGCGTTTCTTCGAAGTGCTGATGATGACGGGCGGCATCGTCGCGGGTGTCGCGACGACCCTGCGGGTCGCGTCGGTGTTCGGCGCCGAACTCCCTCTCATCAGTTACGAGGCACTTCCCGACCTCACACAGCTGCCGACGAAGATCCTCGCCGGTGCCGCGGCGGCGTTGTTCTACGCCGTCGCCTGCTACGCCGAACGTCGCGCTCTCACGGTCGCCGCGCTCGCCGGCGCCACCGGCAGCCTCGGCTACCAGCTCGCGCTCGGGTTGTCGCTCGGTCCGATCATCTCGTCGGCGCTGGCCGCGACCGTCATCGGTTTCGCCGGTGGTCTGATGGCCCGCCGCGCGCTCACGCCACCGCTGGTCGTCGCGGTCGCCGGCATCACGCCGCTGCTGCCCGGTCTCGCCCTCTATCGCGGCCTGTACGCGATGCTCCGCAATCAGATGGCTACCGGCATGACGGCGCTGTTCTCGGCGTTCGGTATCGGGTGCGCGCTCGCCGCGGGTGTCACGCTCGGTGAATGGCTCGCCCGCCGCACGCGCAACCCGCGCGGTGTCCTCCGCGTCGGCGCGCTGCGTCGCCCGCAGCTGCGGCGGATCCCCCGGATCCGGCTCGACAAGAGCCGCCCGGTGTGGCGTCCGGCGCCCGGCCCCGCCACGGGCCCCATCCCGGTGGGATCGCTGCACACCGGCCCGATACCCACAGCTCCCGGGACGGGCCCCATCGCGACAGGACCGATCGCCACCGGTCCGATCGCCACCGGCCCGATACCGACGGGCCCGATCGCGTCGGGTCCCCTGGCCACGGGCCCGATACCTCTCGACCCACACGGGTCGTCGTCGGGCCGGGAGGCAGGATCGTCCGTACAAACGACGAGAGCCACGCTGCGCTTTCGGCGCGGGCGTGACTCTCGGCGGATCTGACGGAAGCGTTCAGCTGCCCTGGCGGGCCTTCTCGTCGGCTTCCATTGCGTCGCGAAGGCTCTTCGGACGCATATCGGTCCAATTCTGCTCGACGTACTCGACGCAAGCGGCGCGCGACTCTTCGCCGAATACCACCCGCCACCCCTGCGGAACCTCGGCGAAGGTCGGCCACAGCGAGTACTGCTCCTCATCATTGATGAGGACGTAGAAGCGGCCGTCTTCGTCGTCAAATGGATTCGTGCTCATCTCGCCTCACTTGTTGCGTAGGTGTGATGGTCCGATATCCTACCAAGCTCGTCGATTCCTCCCCCGGCTCCGGGCAGACGGAGCTCTCGGCGTTCGACGATCGAGGTCAGGATCTCACCCGCGCGGATCGCTGCGTTGGACAGCAACGACGCGGTCAGACCGTGTGTCTTCTCGGTTCCGCCCTGCAGGTAGACGTCGGCCGTGACGTTCTCGGGCAGCGGCAGACGGTAGTCGCGGGCGACGGACAGAACGGGTGCCTCGGGCGCGAGATCACCCAGCAGCGGCGCGAGAGGCGTGGGCTCGAAGCCGGTCGCGAGGACCACCGCATCGCACTCGAGGGTCTCGGTGTCGCCTTCGAGATTGTCGCGGATCTCGACGGTGACTCCCGCCTCGCTCTCGATCGCCGACACGACCTCCGAGGCACGACGCATGAACAAGCGGCGACGACCGCTCACCCGTTCGCGGTATTCGGTCGCGTAGAGCGCCTCGATGAGTTCGGGCGAGACGACCGAGTAGTTGGTGCTGCGGTGCAGGGCGAGCAGACGCTCACGCTCGGACAGCGGGGCCGCGTGCAGTTCGTCGACGACCTGCGGGTCGAAGATGCGGTTCGCGTACGGGCTGTCGTCGGCCGGGCTGTACCCGAAGCGGTTGAAGACGTTGTGGACCTCGGCCTGCGGGTAGTGCGTGTGCAGGTACTGCACGACCTCGGCCGCGCTCTGCCCCGCACCGACCACCACGAAGCGCTGGTGCTGCGGCTCCGGCATGTCCTCGATGTGGAAGAGGAAGTGGTGGTTGTGGAAGCAGCGGGCGGACTCGGTCGCCCACTTCGGGAGCCGGGCACGCAGTCCGACTCCGACCACGACGCTGTGCGCGTACACGACGGCGCCGTCGGCGGTCCGCACGGCGAACAGATCGGCGACCCCGTTGTGGTTGCGGACGGTCTCGACCGAGACGACCTCGAGTCCGTAGCGGACGTCGGCGTCGACGCGCGTGGCCGCCCACTGCAGATAGTCCTGGAACTCGTGACGTGTGGGGAAGAAGGTCTGGTGGTTGACGAAGTCCACGAGACGGCCACGGTCGTGCAGGTAGGAGAAGAAGCTGTACGAGCTAGCGGGGTTGCGGAAGGTGACCAGATCTTTGGGGAACGCGATCTGCATCGTGGCGCCCTCGAGCAGCATGCCCGGGTGCCAGGCGAAGGCCGACCGACGTTCGAAGAAACGTGCCCGGATCGCCGAGGAGCGGTTGTCGGTGTTGTGCTCCTCGACGGCGATCGCGAGCGCCAGGTTCGAGGGGCCGAAACCGATACCGACGAGGTCGAAGACGTCTCCTTGCGAGTTGCCCTCCGACCTCCCCGCGTCATCGGCGACAAGGCTGGAACGGTCGGTCATCACTCAACTTCCGTACTAGGGGGTCCGGAGGGGCCCGTGATCGGTTCGTACGAGACTCGAAGGTAGCTCAGGCTAACCTTTGTTCGGTGAGCGTACCAGTGCCCGACGGTCCGCGGGACGTCCCGATCTCCCGGATCACAGGGACCTTCGTCGNGGGCGCGGTGGATCGTCGCCGATCCCACCGCGCCCGCCTGCCGATTTCCCGTGTGAAGGGACTCCTCTAGGAAGCCAGGAAGTCCACCAGGATCTTGTTGACCGCCTCGGGCCGCTCGAGATAGCCGTAGTGCCCCGCGTCCGGGATCTCCTCGTAGCGCGCACCCGGAATGGCGTCCGCCACCTCGCGCGACAGATAGGCCGGGATCATCCGGTCGTCGGCGAATCCGACGGCCAGGCACGGCACGGTGATGCCGCGGTAGGCCGCGCGCCGATCGAACTCCCGGTCCATGCCGAGCTGCGCGCGCACGCCCGCCGACACCTTTCCGCCGCTGAACTCGAAGACGTCGAGCCAGTCGCGGGCGGTGTGCTCGTCGGCCAGCGAGGCCGGCGACAGATTCATCACGGCCGTGACGGCGGCCTGATACTTCGGCGGCAGTTCGACGCCGCTGTCGTAGAGCTGCCGCTCGCCCTCGGTGAGCGTCAGCTGGAACTGGTCCATGCGGGCGTGACCGGCCAGGAAAACGGCCTTGCGGACGAGTTCGGGACGGGCGAGCGTCAGCTCCTGCGCGACACGCGCACCCATCGACGTGCCGATCACGTAGGCGGGGCCGCCGAGCAGTTCGATCAGGCCGGCGGTGTCCTTCACCAGGTCGTCGATGGTCATGCCGCCGAGGCTCTCGCCCGACGGTGCGATGCCGCGGTTGTCGAAGGTGGCGACCCGGTAGCCGGCCTCGACGAGCGCGGGCACCTGGTGCAGATCCCACACGCGCCCCGGACTACCCGTTCCCATGATGAGGACGACGAGATCGCCCGTTCCCTTGACCTGGTAGTTCAGCGGGATGCCGTTCACGGTGGCAATGGGCATGAATACCTTCCTCGACGAGAGCGCGGTTGTGCGCCGCGGGTCGGCGCTGTGACGTCGTGCGCCGGAAACACACACGGTGTACCTACTGCACGACCGTCCTACGGTACCGCGACGTAGACGTGCAGGACCGTGCCAGGACCGCCCTCGGAAGGCGGGTGGCGGCGAGCTGTCCGATTCTCCTAGAGTCGAAGGACGATGCGTGCTCGCACAGAGCAGCGACCCCGGGAGGACATCATGGCCGCGGACCCGACCACCGCGAACGACATCGCCGACGAGGATCTCGAACCCGTCGCCGACGAAACCGCACGACAGGCGCAGCGAGTCGTCGCTGCCTACGCAGAGAACGCGGACGAGTGCCGCATGCTGCTGTCGATGCTCGGCATCGGTCCCAGCGACAAGCACTGACGAGCTCGACACCCATCCCGGTGCCGATGTCGGCACCCACACTGCCGGGCCGGCGACGGCACCGGCCCCGAAAGAGGACCACAACGTGACAGCAGGCGAAGCGGACGCAGCGGGGAACCACGACTCGCACGCCGGGTCGGACTTCGTGGTCGTCGCCAATCGCCTGCCGGTCGACCTCGAACGGCTTCGCGACGGCACCACCCGCTGGAAGCGCAGTCCGGGCGGGCTCGTCACCGCACTCGAGCCGATCCTGCGTTCGAACAACGGCGCCTGGGTCGGCTGGGCCGGCGTGGCCGACGCCGAGTCAGGCGTCATCGTCGAGGACGGGCTGACCCTGCACTCGGTGCGGTTGAGCACCGAGGACATCGCCGAATACTACGAGGGGTTCTCCAACGCCACGCTGTGGCCGCTCTACCACGACGTGATCGTGCGTCCGGAGTACCGGCGCGAGTGGTGGAACTCCTACGTCGAGATCAACCGCCGCTTCGCCGAGGAGACCGCGAAGGCCGCCTCGGAGGGCGCGACCGTCTGGATCCAGGACTACCAGCTGCAGCTGGTGCCGAAGATGCTGCGGATGCTCCGTCCCGATCTGACGATCGGCTTCTTCCTGCACATCCCGTTCCCGCCGATCGAGCTGTTCATGCAGCTGCCGTGGCGCACCGAGATCGTGGAGGGTCTCCTCGGCGCCGACCTCATCGGCTTCCATCTTCCCGGGGGTGCCCAGAACTTCCTGTATCTCGCCCGACGTCTGGCAGGTGCCCAGACCTCACGCGGTAACATCGGCATCCGGTCCAAGCTCGGCGTGGTCCAGGTCGGCTTCCGCTCGGTGCGCGTCGGCGCTTTCCCCATCTCCATCGAATCGGGCCGGCTCGACCAGCAGTCGCGGAGCAAGGCCATCCGCGATCGCGCCAAGGCGTTGCGCAAGGAACTCGGCAACCCGAAGAAGATCCTGCTCGGCGTCGACCGGCTCGACTACACCAAGGGCATCGACGTGCGGCTCGACGCGGTGCACGAACTCCTCGCCGAGGGTCGCATGGACCCGAAGGACACCGTGATGGTGCAGCTCGCGACCCCGAGCCGGGAACGCGTCGATTCCTACGTCCACATGCGCGGCGAGATCGAGCGGACGGTCAGCCGCATCAACGGCGAGTACGCCGAGGTGGGGCGTCCGGTGGTGCACTACATCCACCGGCCGGTCCCCCGCGACGAGCTCATCGCGTTCTTCGTCGCGGCCGACGTCATGCTCGTGACCCCCTTGCGCGACGGTATGAATCTCGTCGCCAAGGAGTACATCGCGTGCCGCAGCGATCTCGGCGGCGCGCTGGTGCTCAGCGAGTTCACCGGTGCCGCAGCCGAACTGCGACAGTCGTTCCAGTGCAACCCGCACGACCTCGAGGACGTCAAGGACAAGATCCAGGCCGCGATCGAGGTGCCGCGCGAGGACGGCCGCAAGAGGATGCGTGCGCTGCGCCGTCAGGTGCTCACGCACGATGTGGACCGCTGGGCCCGTTCGTTCCTCGACACTCTCGCCAACACCAATGCCGCCGGGCGCGCGCTGATCGCGCCGGGTGAGGCCGGCGAACCCGACCCCACCTGACGGCTCTCTCCTAGATCGGCGTCAGCCGGCTGACGAGCCAACGCCCGTCCTGCTTTTCGAGTTCGACGCGCACCCGGCTGCCGCTGCTCACCGCTTCGGGGTTCTCCGAACTCGTCGTGATCTGGTTGAGGAACAGCAGGGTCACGGCACTGTCGGCGTCGGCGGAGACCACCGACGACGCCTGCACGCTCACCTGCACGCTGATCGCCTTCTCCTTGGCGCCCGGCGCGATGATGTTCTTCATCAGATTCGTGTACTCGTCGCGGAAGTCGCCGGTGAGGCCTTCCGCAGCGGCCTCGGTCTGCGCGTCCACCTGATCGTGGGTGTAGGCGAGCATCGCGACCGCCTGTTCCTCCGCAGCGACCCGCGCGTCGGTCCGCGCCGTCTCGGCGGCGGACTGCTGGACGGTGCCGTAGGCGAGCCACCCCACCAGGACCGCGAAAACCAGTGCCACGATCGACAATCCGATCGCGATGTGCGGCAGGTACGAGGCCTTCGGATCCGAAGTCGCGTCCGGGACCGAGGCGGCGGCGGCCGAGGTCTCGGCGGCGGCGGTGGATCCGCCCGTCTCCTCGGTCTTGTCGGACACAGTGCCGGACACGGCTTCGTCGGTCTTGTCGAGCGTCACGCGATCGTCCTTCTCGTCGGTCACGGCACGAACTCCACCTTCGACGCCAACAATCTGCCGTTCTCGTCGCAGATCGTCACCCGCAGACGGAAGTCGCGCGCTTCGGGTTCGGTCTGGTCGGCGTTGCTCACCATCGCGCGGGAGGCGACGAGCGACGACGCGCACGTGCCGTCCTCGTTCTGGATCCCCGCCTCGAGGACCTCACCGGTGGTGTCGACACCGGCCTGCTGCACGACCTCCACGAAAGGTCCTTCGCGGCCCTCGAACTCGGCCTTGAAGTCACCCGTCGCGCCTTCGAGCAGACGTGCGACGTCGGCGTCGGCGGTATCGGCGTTGATGGTGGTCAGGTTGAGCACCGTCTGCCGCGCGGCCTGCAGGTACGCCTCCCGCTTCTCGTCGCGTTCGTTCGCGGACTGCCGGTCGACGATGAGCCAGGCCCCGACCGCCACGAGTGCGATCACCAGAACGGACGCGATGATCGCGATGGGCTTGGCCCATCTCGGCTTCGTCTTCTTGTCGATCTCGTCTGCCATCAGCCCTGCTGCGCCTTCATGTAACTCTCCAAGCTCCGATCTCCACCGAGATCGGCATGCGTGTACACGGTGCCGTCGGGACCAATGTACGTCCCGGTCTGCGGATCGATCCGTCGCGCCGCGACCCCGGCGGGAGCCGTGTCGTCTCCCCCGCCGTAGGAGGCGGGTGTGGGTGCGACGTTCTCCGAGGCCACCGGCGTGGGCGGCCCGGTCCACGGATTGTCCGAATAGGTAGGGCTGTACCCGGTGCGGCACATGTCGGGCGTCGGTGCGCGACGGCCCGGGTACTCCATGCACGGCAGGTTCCGGGCGCCGCGGACCGCGTTCGGATAGTCCTGTGGCAGTTGACAGAAGACGTCGCCCGGGGTGTCGACCATGGACGTGTCGGCCGGGCTGCGCCACTGTTCCGGCGGCACGAAACCGGCCAGGCACGGCGGCGGATCGTGCAGCTGCAGATGGAAGTCCACCACGGCACCGTCCTCCGGTGGGCCGTCGCCGGCCGCGGTGATCAGGGCCGTCGTCATCGGCGGGTACAGCACCAGGATCTGCTCGATGCCGGCGTTGTAGATGACGCCCACCTCGCCGACGCTGACCAGATTCGCGAGCAGCAGCGGCAGTGTCGGTTTCAGGTCCTGCAGCAACGATTCGGCTTCGGCGGCGGCACCCGGTCCGACGTCGAGCAGGGCCCGCAGGTCGGGATCGCTCTCGCGCAGACGATCGGTGAAGGTCACCATGTCGCGTGTCCACGACCGGATCGCGTCGCTCGTGACCACCTGCGTGTCGAGCAGCGGACCGATCTGGTCGATCAACTGCCGTGTCTCGGCGCTGTTCGCCGAGGCCTCCTGCACGAACAGGCGTGTCGAGTCGATCAGTTCCTGCAGTTCGGGTCCGGAGCCGTTGAACGCGTCGAACGCCTCGTCGACCACCGTCTGCAGTCGCGTGTCACCGATGGAGGCGAGCAGCACATCGGCCTGGTCGAGCAGGGCACCGACCTCCTGAGGCACCGTCGTGCGGTCGATCGGGATCACGTCGCCGTCGGCCAGACGTTCGCCGCCCGAGCCGTCGGCCCGGGGCACGAGATCGACGTACTGTTCGCCGACCGCCGACACGCTGCGCACGGCCGCGTCGACGTCGGCGGGGATCTTCGCGTCGCTGTCGATGGACAACTTCGCCTCGACGCCCACCGGCGACAGCGAGACGCTCCGGACGGTGCCGACGGTGTTGCCGCGGTAGGTGACGTTCGAATGCGGGTACAGGCCGCCGGTCGACTGGAGTTCGACGACCACCTCGTACCGCCCGACCCCGAACAGGGCGGGCAGCCGCACGTACATCAGCGACATCACGACGAGTCCGACGACCGTGAGGATCGCGAAGATCGTGAGCTGGATGCGGACGAACCGCGTGAGCATCATGGTGCGGGCACCCCCAGAGGCAGGCCGGGAATGGTGATCTCACCGATGCCGGGGATCGTCAGTTTCCCTTCGGGACCGGGAGGCGGCGGCGGGGGTGGTTCGAGCGGTGCGCGGAACGGGTCCGTCGCCTGTGCGGCGAGTCCCGCGTCGCGGCCGAGGATGCCTTCCGGGCCGGCGAGGCGTCCCGCGAGCGGCGTCCCGGACAGGAAGTTCAGGTCGAGGCGGTCGAGGGTGAGGTCGATCGTCATCGCGAGGTTCGCGTAGTCGCCGCGGATGATGTTGTTGATGCCCGCCTGCGGGAAGGGATAGGTGAGCAGCACACCGAGCACCTCGGTCAGGGCACTGCCCGAATCGGCCAGGGCCTTCAACGTCGGCGCGAGCCCCTCGAGATTCGCCTTCAGGTCGTCGTTCGAGGTCTCCACGACCCGGCTGGCCACGGTGCTCAGCTCGCCGAGCGAACTCATCGCGGCCGTGAGGTTCGAGCGCTGATCGGCCAGCACCTCGATCGCGGGCGGCAGTTCCTCGAGAGCCCGGACGAGTGTCGCGTTCTGGTCGTTCACGGTCGCCGCCAGACGGTCCATGCCCTCCAGCGCGGCGATGATGTCACCGCGCTGCGTGTCGAGGGTGGAGACCAGTTCGTCCAGGCGCGGGAGCAGGTTCCGGATCGAGTCCTCCCGGCCGACGAGCGCCGCGTTCAACTCGGTGGTGATGTCGTTGATCTGCGCGAGTCCACCACCGTTGAGCACCACCGACAACGACGAGAGCGTCTGTTCGGTGGTCGGATACGCACCGGCGCGTTCGAGCGGGATGACGTCGCCGTCCTCGAGCCGGCCCTCCGGGGGTTCGCCGACAGGCGGAATCAGTTCGAGGTGCTGCGATCCGAGCAGGCTCGTCTGCCCGATCCGGGCGAGCGAGTTGGCCGGAACGATCACGCCTTCGTCGAGCGAGACCGTCACGAGCGCGTGCCAGCCGTCGAGTTCGATCCCCGAGATCGACCCGACGGTGACGTCGTCGATCCGCACGGGCGAGTTCTGGGTCAGGGTCGTCACGTTGGGCATCTCGATCTGCACCTCGTAGGCACCCTCCCCGCGGCCGGCGCTGCCGGGCATGGGAATCGAGTTGAGTCCGTCCCACTCGCAGGCGGTGAGCGTCGTGCTCACCGCGACCGCGGTGGCCGCGACGCCCAGGCGGCGGAACATCGAGCGGCCGGTCATCGCACTCCTCCCGGCTGCAGCAGAGAACCCAGATCCTGCGGGACCTGCAGCGACGGCAGGCCGCCGAGGATCCCGTCGAGCGGCGACGCCGCTTCCGACAGCGACGGACCGGGTGCGGTGCCGCGTCCTTCCGACGCCCCTTCGAGCCAGGGTTCGGAGTAGACGATGTCGCCGTCGAAGGCCTGCACACCGGCGAGCGGGTTGACCAGCAGCGGAAGGTAGTTGGCGTTGATGGACGACAGCACCGGTCCGAGCTGCTGGCGGCACAGTTCCTCACTGCGTTCGGAGGTCGCGTTGGCGGCGGCCGCGACCGACCCGCACATCCACTCCACGGGGTTGGCGAGGTTGTTGATCGCGAGTGCGCCCGTGAGCGAACCCTGCGCGGGCTTGTAGATGTTGTAGAAGTTCGCGAGGGAGGTCGGGCCCGAGTGCAGCACCCGCTCGATCTCGGGACGTTTGCGGACCAGCACCTCGGTCACATCGGCCAGCCGCTCCACCGATTCGGTGAGCTCGGCCCGGTTGTCCTGCACGAACCGCTGTACGTCGCCGACGGCGATGTTCAACTCGGACAAGGAGACACCGAGCTGGTCGGAGCTCTGCGCGAGCACGTCCGAGACCGACGCGAGACGACCGCCGAACTGCACGATCTGTTCGTTGCTCGACGAGAGGACCGACACGAAGGTCTGCAGGTTGCGGATCGTCGAGAACAGATCGGTGCGTCCCTCCGAGAGCGTGCGCATCGTGTCCGACAGCTCCCGAAGGGCCTCGCGCACGGTCTGCCCGTTGCCCTCGAGATTCTCGGCCGCGGTGTCGATGAACCGGCCGAGAGATCCCTGCGGATCGAGTTCCTCGGGACCGAGCGCTTCGGACAATCGCATCAGTTCGGTCTTGATCTGGTCCCACTCCACGGGAGAGGCCGTGCGCTGCATCGGGATCGTCGCGCCGTCCTCGATCGTCGGGCCACCCGAGTACACAGGGGTGAGCTGGACGAAGCGCGCCGAGACGAGACTCTGCGCGATGACGACGGCACTCGCATCGGACGGGATCTCGACGCCGTCGTCGACCTTCATCGTCACCTGTACGAGGTCGTCGCGGGGTTCGATGTCGCTGATGCGCCCCACCGAGACGCCGAGCACCCGCACGTCGTCGCCCTCGTACAGGCCGCTGGTGGACGCGAATTCGGCGTGGATCGTGCGTTTGCCGAGGTCCGGCAGGACGAACACGGCGAGGGCGCCGAGCACGAGCACGACGACGGCGCCGATGATCACCGGCACCAGCAGGGGTGGGCGACGGCGGGCGGTCGTCGGGGCGGTATCGGTACTCATTCGCCGTCCCTCTTGATAGTCGGGGGCCCGTCCGGGATCACGTCCTGGAGATCCTCGGGGAGAAGATCGGGCGCGACCTGGCTGTCCACGATGGCCTTCCACCACGGCGCCGGCAGGATGTTGGACACGTAGGCGTTGAAGAACGGTCCGCTGGCGACGGATTCCCCGAGTGCGCTGATGTACGGGCCCAGGCCGTCGAGCGCCCCGGCGATGTTCTCCTTGTTCGCCTGCAGGTTGGCCGTCACGAGGTTGAGCTTCTCGAGTGTCGGTGCCATCTGCGCCTGGTTGTCCTGCACGAGCCCGGTGAGCTGACGTGAGACGGAGGAGATGTTCGCGATCAGTTCGGTGATGGCGTCGCGGCGCAGGCTCAGTTCGCCGAACAGGGCGTTCGCGTCGACGATGAGCGCGTTGACCTGGTCGCTGCGCTCGGCCAGGATGCCCGTCACGCTCTCGGCACGCTCGAGCAGTTGGTGCAACGACTCGTCGCGGGCGTTGATCGACTGCGACAGGCGGGTCATGCCCTCCAGGGCGCCCTGGATCTCGGGCGGGGTGTTCTCGAGGGTTTGCGACAGCGCGTCGAGCGAGTCGTTGATGCGATCTGTGTCGAGTTCGGAGACGGTCGTCGTGAGATCGCCGAGTGCGTCGGTCAGTGAGTACGGCGAATTGGTGTGCTCGATACCGATGATCGAGTTCGGGCGCATCACACCGTCGCCACCGGGGCGCAGCGCCAGCGATTTCCGGCCGAGCACGGTGTTGGTCTTGATGTCGGCTCCGGTGGTGTCGCCGAGCCCGATACCGTCCCGGATGCGGAAACTCACCAGCACGGCCTGACCGTCGAGGCGCACCTCGGTGACGTCGCCGACGTTCACGCCGGCGAGCATGACGTCGTCGCCGGGCACCAGACCGCCGGCGTCCTGGAAGCGCGCCGAGTAGCTCAGGCCCCCGGAGAGGAAGTGCAGCTGGTCGTACTGCAGACCGGCGAGAACGATCGCGGCGGACACGGCCAGGCCGATGATGCCCGTGCGGATGTAGTTGGGGTCACGGGGTGCACTCATTCGACCTTCGCACACCTTCCCGTGTCGTGGTTCGCCGTGGTGTACCGGATGGTGGTGCCGTCCGGTCCGGAGAACTTGAAAGTATTGGCACAGAGGAAGAATTGGAAGAAGTTTCCGTATGCACCCACGCGGATGAGTTTCTTGTAGTCGGAGGGCAGGCGTTCGAGCGTGCGGTTGATGTCATCCTTGCCGAGGTCGAGCTGGGTCATGGTGCGGTTCGTCTCGGCGATGACCGTCTGCAAGTCGGGCCGGTTGTTCTGCAACAGCGCGGCGAGATCCGCGGTGCCGGAGGCGATCGGCGGGATCGACGCGCCGATGGGATCACGATCGGCGGACAGCCCGCCCACCAGGGTGTGCAGCTGTTCGATCGTGTTCTCGAACTCGCGGTCGTGATCGTCGATCGTGCCGAGGACGGCGTTGAGGTTGTCGATGACGTCGCCGATCAGCTGGTCGCGGTCGGCGAGTGAGTTGGTGAACGAGTTGGTGTTCCCCAGCAGCGACACGAGCGTGTCGCCCTGCCCCTGGAAGACCTGCAACAGAGCTCCGGAGAGGTCGTTGACCTGCTGCGCGTCGAGGCCCTGCAACAGCGGCTTGAACCCGCCGAGGAGCAGGTCGAGATCGAGGGCGGGTTCGGTCTGCTCGATCGGGATGTTGCCACCGGCGGGCAGGACGTCGACGCTGCCGGCACCTTCGAGCAGTTCGAGATACCGGTCGCCGACGAGGTTCTCGTATCGCACGGTGGCGCGGGTGCCGGTGAACAGCGTGTGCTTCGCATCCACGTCGAACTCGATCTCGGCGGTGTTGTCGCGGCCGATGTCGATCTTCTTCACCGAACCGACCTGCACCCCGGCGATGCGGACCTTGTCGCCGGCACCGAGACCGGAGACGTCCGTGAAGGTGGCCCGGTAGTTCTCGGTGCCGGTGAACCGCGCCTGGCTGAACACGACGGCCAGCCCGGCGAAGATCAACGTCATCGTGACGGCGAAGATCAGGAACTTGACGGTGGTCGCTCTCATGGTCACCGCCCGCCCGCGAGATGGTCGCCGAACAGGTACTGGAAGATCGTCGGGTAGCGGATCCAGGCTTCCGTTGCGGGCTTGTAGGGCGTTTCGCCGGTGTTCGACACGACGAACGGCGCGTGACCGTCGCGGCGCGGGTCGAAGTTCGGCAGGCCCCAGCAGTTCGGTCCGCCGGTCGCGCCGACCACGGGCAGATCCTGGGCGTCGTTGTACGGCGTCGCGCCACCCATGAAGCTGGTGCTCAGCATCAGCGCGGCGTACTCCCCGGTGCCGGCCATCGGTTCGAACGCCACCCGGGCGTCGTTGAGACCGACGATGAAGCAGGTCAATTGCGGCGAGTACTCACCGAGCAGACCGGTGGTGCGGCTCAGGCTGTCGAGTGCGGTGGTCAACTGTGTTTCGTTCTCCCCCAGGACGTCCCGTCCGGTGTTCGCGAGACCGGTGAGGTTCATCAGTAGCAGATCGAGTTGCTGTTGTTCGTCGACGACGGTGTTGCCGACGTCGGTGGCGTTGCCGATCGTGGTCATGAGGTCGGGGGCCGTGTCGGCGTAGACGTCGGTCACCTGCGCAGCCGAGACGAGGTCGGCCTGCAGTTGCGGCAGCGACGGATTCATCTCGGCGAGATACGCATCGGCCTCGGCCAGGGCGGCACCGAGGGCGTCGCCGCGTCCGTTGAGCGCTTCCGACAGCGCGCCGAGGGTGGCGTTGAGCTTCTCGGGCTGGATCTGGGCGAGCACGTCGGACAGGTGCTCGAAGACCGTGTTGAACTCGACGGTGACGTTGTCGGCCGCGATTACGGCGCCTTCCTGCATCGGAACAGAGGACGGATCGTCGGGGACGACGATGTCGACGAACTTGGCACCGAAGACGGTGGTGGATTCGATCGCCACCCGTGCGTTCGACGGGATGAGCTGCATCTGCCCGGGCTGCATGTCGAGATGCAGGACCGCACCGGCCGGTGTGTGCTCGATCGACGCCACGCGGCCCACCTCGACGCCGCGCATCGTCACCTTGGCGTCGGGTTCCATCACCAGACCCGACCGGGTCGAGGTGACGGTGAGCGGGACCGTCGAGGTGAACCCACCGGCGAACATCGTCAGTGCCACCGCGACGATCGCGGCGAGGCCGCCCACGAGACCGAAGGCGGCGAACTTCTTCTTCCACGAAGGAGTGTCCATGTCGCGCGCCCTACCCCGACAGGTTGAAGTTGCCGGTCGCGCCGTAGACGGCGAGCGAGATGAGCAGGGTGACGGTGACGACCGCGACGAGCGAGGCCCGCACCGCGTTGCCGACCGCGACACCCACACCGACGGGGCCGCCACCTGCGGTGAAACCGTAGTAGGTGTGGATGAGCATCACGGCGATCGCCATCACGATGGCCTGGACGAACGACCACAGGATGTCGGTGGGTATCAGGAAGGTCGTGAAGTAGTGGTCGTACACGCCCGCCGACTGGCCGTAGAGCACCACCGTCGCGAAGCGGCTCGCGACGAACGAGGCGATCACGGCGAGCGAGTACAGCGGGACGATCGCGATCATCCCGGCGAGCACGCGCGTGGACACCAGATACGGGATGGACGGGATCGCCATGGTCTCGAGCGCGTCGATCTCCTCGGAGACACGCATGGCGCCGAGCTGGGCGGTGGAGCCGGCGCCGATGGTGGCCGCCAGCCCGATGCCGGCGATCGTCGGGGCCGCGATACGCACGTTGATGAAGGCCGCGAAGAAGCCGGTGAGCGCTTCGACACCGATGTTGCCGAGTGAGCTGAAGCCCTGCACGGCGATGATGCCGCCGGTGAAGAGCGTCAGGAAGCCGACGATCACGACGGTGCCGCCGATGACGGCGAGTGCGCCGGTGCCCATGCTGATCTCGGCGACCAGACGCACCGTCTCCTTGGGGTAGTGCATCAGCGCCCGGGGGACCGTCGCGAGGGCGCGCCCGAAGAACAGCGCCTGCTCCCCCACCCGGTCCACGGTGGACGACGCACGTGTCATGCGCCGAACCGCACGGGGGAAGCGCCAGGACATCACTGCCATGAAATCTCCGCTCCCCTCATCCCGCGGTCAGCTTGATGCCGACGGCCGTGACGAGGAGGTTGACCACGAACAGCGCCATGAACGCGAACACGACCGTCTGGTTGACGGCGTCGCCGACACTCTTCGCTCCACCCTTGACATTGAGACCGAGATAGGACGCGACCAGCCCCGCGATCATGCCGAACAGCCCCGCCTTGACCTGGGAGATCATCAGTTCTCCGAAGCCGGTGAGCAGGGTGATGCCGTTGATGAACGCGCCGGGGTTGACGTCCTGGAGGAAGACCGAGAAGGCGAACCCGCCGAGGATGCCGATCGTGCACACGAGACCGTTGAGCAGTAGGGCAACGACGGTGGACGCGAGCACCCGGGGCACGACGAGACGCTGGATCGGATCGATGCCGAGCACACGCATCGCGTCGATCTCCTCGCGGATGGTGCGCGCCGCGAGATCGGCGCAGATCGCGGTGGCGCCGGCACCGGCGACGATGAGCACCGTGACCATGGGACCCACCTGCGTCACCGCGCCGAGGGCCGCACCCGCTCCGCTGAGGTCGGCCGCGCCGATCTCCCGGAGCAGGATGTTGAGGGTGAAGCTCACCAGAACCGTGAACGGCACCGCGACGAGCACGGTGGGCACGAGCGAGACGCGTGCGACGAACCATGCCTGGTCGATGAACTCGCGCCGTTGGAAGGGGCGACGGAAGGCCGCCCGGGCGGTCTCGCCGGTCATGGCGAACAGTCCGCCGACGGCCCGTAAGGGAACCTCGAGGAGGTCTACCATCGTGTACCCCCTTCGATCCTCACGTCGTCGGCGCGCGGCCGATCGATGGCGTGTGCTGTGACCCGGGTCATATTAACTAGAACGTGTTCACCTGTCAAAGATCCGTCGAGGGGCATCTCGATCCATTTCCGTCCGAACGGACACACGGGCGTCGACCGACGCGCATCGACACGCTCATAAGTGGTTTTACCCTGGGGTTTCGGTGAGATTCTCGACGCCGGGCCCGAGCTCGATCACCTCGGCACGAGAGGCCGTCACGGCCCGATCGGGTCGTCGCAGGAGGGGAAAAAATTAGAACACGTACCAGGCCAAAACGCGGGGCCGGGCGAGAGCCGGAGGAACGGCCCGAGTGGGCGTGACGCTACCGGAACCCCGGTGTCCGTCACCCGTAGTTGCAGGATCCCGGCCCGGAGACGAAGACACGGCATCCCCTGCTGTCCCCGAACAGGAACAGCAGGGGATGCCGGAACTACAGATCGAGAGCCGCCGAGGCCGAGAATGTCCGGCCCGGATCACGATCGGCGAAGTAACCGCCGAGCTCGTCGGCGAGCGCTGCGGGGGTCCACTGCCCGTCGGCGTCGAAACGCTGCTCGACGACCGGCGCGGCCATCAGGGCCACCATGGGTCCGTAGACGATGAAGACCTGCCCGTTGACGCGATCGGCCGCCGGGGAGGCGAGATAGGCGACCAGATTCGCGACGTGGTCGGGCGAGAGCGGATCGATGCCGTCGTCCGGCGCGTCGCCGAAGACCGCCTCGGTCATCGACGTGCGCGCGCGGGGGCAGATCACGTTCGCCCGGACCCCGTACCGCTCGAGACCCCGGGCGGCCGAGAGGGTGAGCGCGGTGATGCCGGCTTTGGCGGCACCGTAGTTGGGTTGCCCGGGCGGCCCGAGCAGACCGGCCTCCGAGGACGTGTTGACCAGACGCCCGTAGACGGGGTCACCCTCCTGCTTCGACCGGTCGCGCCAGTAGGCCGCGGCATTGCGGGACAACAGGAAGTGACCACGCAGGTGCACGGCGACCACCGAATCCCACTCGTCGTCGGACATGTTGGGCAGCATCCGATCCCGCGTGATGCCTGCATTGTTGACGACGATGTCGAGACCACCGAACTTGCCGTGCGCCGCGGCGAGCATCGCATCGGCCGTCTCACGCTCGGCGACGCTGCCGGGCACGAACTCCGCCTCGGCACCGAGATCGCGGATCCGCGCGAGGGTGTCCTCCACCGCGTCGTTCTCCACGAGATCGTTGACCACCACCGATGCTCCGGCCCGCGCGAGCGCGAGCGCCTCGGCACGTCCGAGTCCCGCTCCGGCTCCCGTGACGACGGCGACCCGCCCTTCGAGAGACACCCGATCGTCGTTCTCCGCGCCACCGTTGGCGTCCGCACTCATCCACGTACTCCTCGAGATTCGGGCCGATTGCCGGCCGCACGCCGGTACTCTCCCCACCAGGACCCGGGGGCACCGAGAATGTAGAACTTGTTATTTTCCCGACAAGGGTCGGTGCCGGTCACCGTCCGACGCTCATGCCTCGGCGAGGGCCGCACGCGGGCACTGGGCGACGGCCTCGCGGACGACGTCCTCGCTACCCTCGGGTACGGGATGCGTGACGATCAGCTCGTCGTCGTCGTTGAGATCGAAGACGTCGGGCGCCAGCCCGACGCACACGCCGTTCGCTTCACAGCGGTCGAAGTCGACCTTGACATCCATTCCGGGACCTCGCTTCACATTCGCGCCGACCGATCGAGTCCAGACTAGAACGCGTTCCAATTCTGTGCAATGATTCGCGATGATCCCACAGAGACGATTCGCGGGGACACGCAGCGACGAAACGGAGCGTTCGTGGATATCTCCTACACCCCCGGGCAACAAGCCCTCCGCGAGGAATTGCGGGCCTATTTCGCACAGATCATGACACCCGAGCGCCGCGAGGCGCTCGCGGCCACGACCGGGGAGTACGGCGTCGGCAACGTGTACCGCGAGGTCGTGCAGCAGATAGGCAAGGACGGATGGCTCACCCTCGGCTGGCCCGAGGAGTACGGCGGCCAGAACCGTTCCGCGATGGACCAACTGATCTTCACCGACGAGGCGGCCATCGCCGGCGCGCCCGTCCCGTTCCTCACCATCGATTCCGTCGCGCCGACGATCATGCATTACGGCACGGACGAGCAGAAGGAGTTCTTCCTCCCCCGCATCTCCGCGGGCGAACTGCACTTCTCGATCGGCTACTCCGAGCCGGGCGCCGGCACCGACCTCGCCTCCCTGCGCACCACCGCGGTGCGCGACGGCGACGAGTGGGTCATCAACGGGCAGAAGATGTGGACGAGCCTGATCGCCTACGCCGACTACGTCTGGCTCGCCGCGCGCACCAACCCGGATGTCAAGAAGCACAAGGGGATCAGCGTCTTCATCGTGCCGACCGACACTCCCGGATTCTCGTACACCCCCGTGCACACCATGGCCGGTCCGGACACCAGCGCCACCTACTACCAGGACGTACGCGTCCCGGCGTCCGCACTCGTCGGCGAGGTCGACGGCGGCTGGGCGCTCATCACCAACCAGCTCAACCACGAACGGGTCGCGCTCACCTCCGCCGGCCCCGTGCGCACCGCACTGACCGAGGTCCGGCGCTGGGCGCAGGAGACGCATCTGCCCGACGGGCGACGGGTGATCGACCAGGAATGGGTCCAGATCAACCTGGCACGCGTCCACGCCGAGGCCGAATACCTGCAGCTGATGAACTGGGACATCGCCTCGAGCGCCGGCACGACCCCGCTCGGCCCGGAGGCCGCCTCCGCCAACAAGGTGTTCGGAACCGAATTCGCGACCGAGGCCTACCGGTTGCTCATGGAGGTCCTCGGACCCGCGGCGACTGTACGGCAGAACTCGGCCGGCGCGCTGCTCCGCGGACGGATCGAACGCATGCACCGCAGTTCCCTCATCCTCACCTTCGGTGGCGG
The DNA here is from genome assembly GCF_000801125.1 of Rhodococcus sp. Chr-9. Lineage (NCBI taxonomy): Bacteria > Bacillati > Actinomycetota > Actinomycetes > Mycobacteriales > Nocardiaceae > Rhodococcus > Rhodococcus sp. Chr-9. The sequence continues at coordinate 32,474 of NZ_JTIZ01000096.1, read as the reverse complement.
CACCAACGAGGTCCAGCGCGACATCATCGCGATGACCGCTCTCGGCCAGCCGCCCGCCAAGCGTTAGAAAAGGACGCGCACCGTGGACTTCACCCTTACCGAGGCCCAGCAGGATCTCGCAGAACTGACCCGCAGCATCGTCGCGGACATCGTCACCAACGAGCACCTGCGCACACTCGACGCCTCCGAGGACCGCCTCGACCGCACCCTGTGGGACACGCTCGCATCGTCGGGCGTGCTCGGCGCCGCTCTTCCCGAGTCGCTGGGCGGAGACGGTTACGGCCCGCTCGAGCAGGCGAGCATCCTGCGCGAACTCGGCCGCGGCGTCGCCGCCGTCCCGTACATCGGCTCGATCGCCGCGTGCGCGTCGGCGATCGCGGAGTTCGGCGCCGCCGAGCAGCAGGCCGAGTGGGGACGCCCTGCGGCGACCGGCGAGCAGATCCTCTCCGCCGCGCTCGCCGAGGAACTGAACCCCGATCCCACGACCCCGGCGACCCGGGCGCAGGCCACGGGCGACGGTCACGTGCTCGACGGCGTGAAGATCGTCGTCGACTCGGCGCCGGTCGCCGACGGTTTCCTCGTCCCGGCCACCATCGGCGACTCGGTGTCGGTCTTCCTCGTGCGACCCGACGATCCGGGTGTCTCGATCACCCGTCAGCAGACCACCGACTTCGACAGTCGCGGCATCGTCACCCTCGAGCAGGTCGCGCTCCCGGCCGATCGTGTCCTCGGCACCGACGGCCTCGCCGTGGCGACGTGGTTGCGCGACCGCAGCCTGCTCGGCTCCGCCGCCTACCAGTGCGGCGTCCTCGAGCAGGCGCTCGAGCTCACCGCGCAGTACGCGCGCGAACGCGTCCAGTTCGACCGCCCGATCGGCAGTTTCCAGGCCGTCTCCCAGCGACTCGCCGACGCCTATATCGACGTCAAGGCGGTGCGTCTGACGTTGTGGCAGGCCGCCTTCCGCATGGTTTCGGGTGAGCGTCACGACGACGCCCTGCGCACCGCGGCCTTCTGGGCTGCCGATGCGGGACACCGTGTCGCGCACACCACCGTGCACGTGCACGGCGGTGTCGGACTCGACGAGGACCATCCGGTGCACCGCTACTTCCTCGCGGCCAAGCACCACGAGTTCCTGCTCGGCTCCGCCACCGACCAGTTGCGCGCGCTCGGACGCGAACTCGCCGACGTCCCGGCCTGATCGCATGACCGCCTTCACCGTCACCGAACTGCTCGAACGACTCGCCGACGTCGACGATCGAGGACTGCGCTTCGAGGAGACCGAACTGTCCTGGCGCGAACACGTCGCACAGTCCCGGCGACGCGCCGCATTGCTGCGCGACCTGCTCGACGGCCCGGCACCGAAGCACATCGGGATCCTCATGGACAACGTCCCGGAGTTTTCGTTGCTGCTCGGCGCCGCGGCCTTCTCCGGTTCGGTGGTGGTGGGCCTGAACACGACCCGGCGCGGTGCGGCGCTCGCCCGCGACATCGCGCTCGCCGACTGCCGGGTCGTGTTCACCGAGGCCGCACATGCGTCCCTGCTCGACGGTGTGGATCTCGGCGACGTGCGGGTGATCGACGTCGACTCCCCCGAGTGGACGGCGATGCTCGCCCCGTTCGCCGGCACGGTCGTGGAGACTGCCGCGCATTCCCCCGACGACCTGTTCATGCTGATCTTCACGTCGGGCACGAGCGGCGACCCGAAGGCCGTGCGGTGCACGCACCGCAAGTTCACCGATCCCGCGACGATGCTCGCCACGCGGTTCGGTCTCGGCTCCGACGACACCGTGTACGTGTCGATGCCCCTGTTCCACTCCAACGCGATGATCGCCGGCTGGTCGATCGGACTCGCCGCGCGCGGCAGCATCGCCCTGCGTCGCCGGTTCTCGGCGTCGGGTTTCCTTCCCGACGTCCGCCGTTACGGTGTGACCTTCGCGAACTACGTCGGCAAGCCGCTGTCGTATGTGGTGGCGACTCCCGAACACCCCGACGACCACGACAACCCGCTGCGCATCATGTACGGCAACGAGGCGTCTGCCACCGCCGTCGCCGAGTTCACCCGCCGTTTCGGCGCGCGGGTGGTCGACGGCTTCGGCTCGACCGAGGGCGGCATCGCGATCGCCTCGGCTCCCGACGCCCCGGCCGGATCCCTCGGCAGACTTCCCGAGGGCATCGAGATCCTCGATCCCGAGACGGGGCAACGCTGCCCGGCAGCGGTGTTCGACGCGAACGGCAGGATCACCAACGCCGACGCCGCGACGGGCGAGCTCGTCAACGTGCGCGGTGCCGGTCTGTTCGACGGCTACTACAACAATCCCGAGGCCGACGCCGAACGCCTCCGCGACGGGCGCTATCACAGCGGCGACCTCGCCTACCAGGACGAGAACGGTTTCGTGTACTTCGCCGGGCGCAGTTCGGGCTGGCTCCGGGTGGACGGTGAGAATCTCGGTGCGGCGCCCATCGAGCGCATCCTGATGCGGTACGAGGGCTTCGCTCAGGTCGCGGTGTACGGGGTGCCCGATCGCAACGTCGGCGACCGGGTGATGGCCGCGGTGATCCCTGCGGCGGGCTCCGACTTCGACCCGGTCGCGTTCGCGCGTTTCCTCGATGCACAGACCGATCTCGGCCCCAAGCAGATGCCCGGTCTGATCCGTGTCTGCAGCGAGTTCCCCCGCACCGCGACCTTCAAGGTCCTGACCCGTTCTCTGGCCGCCGAACGCTGGTCCTGCAGCGATCCGGTGTGGCTTCGGGAACGTGGCGATTCCGAATTCCGGTTGTTGTCGGACGAACTGGTGCAGCTTCTCGAACCGGCCTCCCTCGGCACTTCTGCGCGATAGCGTCGTCGCCCCTCGGCCGACGCGCTCCCGCGCGTACAGTTGTGCCGCGACGGTGGTTGTTCGGCGACAAGTCCGGAAGGACTTCCGTCGCCGTCGAGTCGAGTGACGGGCGGGACCGATGGACACCGACGGGTCATCCGGAGGGGCGGAGCGCACGCCGGACGGCAGATATGTGGTGGTGAACGGGCGGCGCTGGCGTGCCACCGATCCCACGATTCCTGAACCGTTGCAAAAGCAACTCGTGGCGGAGTTGATGCGCGCTCGGCGTCTCGTGAAGAGCGACGGCGACTCCGCACGGCACCGCGTCCAGGACGCGAAGGTCGCGCTCGGTGAACGCGGGCATCCGTGGTGGGAACCACGCGACGAGTATGCGGATCGTGAACGGCTGGCGGCCACGATCTGCGCGCTGCTCCGGGAACGGGATCCGTCCACCATCTGTCCCAGCGACGCCGCGCGGGTCGCGGGTGGCGACTCGTGGCGCGACCTCATGGACGCCGCACGCTCGGTGGCCGCCGAACTCGAACGCAGCGAACACGTGGTGATCACGCAGAAGGGCGAGCCGGTGGACATGGAGACGGCACGAGGTCCGATCCGGATTGCACCCGGACCGAACCTCGAGCACCCTCGTCCCTCCCCGTGAGACGAATCCGAGCGATGATGATGTCGACACCGGCGTCGGCGTGCTTGCGGGCCTGGTTCGGCGAACCGCACAGCGCCGCGACCTTGCGACCGGCTGTGTGGATGTGCTCGATCATGTCGGCCGGCGGGGTGCCGAGTGCGTTGGCGATGAGCGTGACATTCGGATGCTGCAGCGCCACCTCCACCTGCGGGGTGACCTTGCGCGGAAGGTACGCAACAACGGACGAAGGCTTGCAACACCGGTAGTGACTGCCGACGTTGCGAGCCTTCGCCTCGCGTTGCGTACCTCAGATGATTCCGCGCTCGCGCAGTTCCTTCTGCTCGATGTCGCTCAGTCCGAGGATCTCGCCGTAGACCGCCGCGTTGTCGTATCCCGCGACGGGCGGGCCGGCACGACGCACCGAACCCGGCGTCCCGGTGAGCGTCGGCACCACACCGGGGCCGAGTACGTCTGCGCCGGTGCGCTCGTCGTGATGCGGAACGATCATGTCCCGTGCCTGGAACTGCGGATCGGCGACGACCTCCGCGACGGTGTTCACCGGCCCGGACACCACACCCGACGACGACAGGTGCGCCAGCAGGTCGTCGAGCGTCCACGTCGCCGCCCACTCGCCGATGAGGGCGTCGAGCTCGTCCTGGTTCACGCCGCGCGCGAGGTGGTCGGCGAAGCGCGGGTCGTCGGCGAGCTCGGGGCGCTCCATCGCCGCGCACAGGCGACGGAAGACGGTGTCCTGGTTGGCGGCGATGACGATCCACATGTCGTCGGACGTCCGGTACAGGTTCGACGGGGCGATGCCCTCGAGCCGGGTGCCGGAGGGGCCGCGGACGACGCCTGCGACGTCGTAGTCGGGGATCACCGATTCCTGGATCGCGAGGCACGCCTCGGTGAGCGCCACGTCGACGACCTGCCCGCGTCCGGTCCGTTCGCGGCCGAGCAGCGCGGCGAGGATGCCCTGCACGGCGAACATCCCGGCGAGGGAGTCGCCCAGGGAGAGCGCGAGTCGCGGGGGCGCCTGCCCGGGATAGCCGTTCAGGTGCCGCAGACCGCTCTCAGCCTCGGCCACGGACGCGTAGCCGGCCTGCCCGGCCTTGGGACCGGTCTGCCCGTATCCGGAGACGCGAGCCAGCACGATGCCCGGATTGATCTCGGAGAGCAGGTCGTAGCCGAGCCCCCACTTCTCGAGCGTGCCGGGACGGAAGTTCTCGACCACCACGTCGGACTCGGCGACGAGACGCCGGAACAGTTCCTGCCCGTCGGGCGCCCGGAGATCGAGGGTGACGCAGCGCTTGTTGCGCGCGTGCACCGTCCAGAAGAAGCGATGCCCGCCCCGCTCGCCCTGCCCCCAGGTGCGGAGCGGGTCGGGCCGCTTCGGGTCCTCGATCTTGATGACGTCGGCGCCCATGTCGCCGAGCAGGCGTCCTGCATACGGCCCGGCGATCAGGGTGCCCAGTTCGAGCACCCTGATGTCCGCGAGCGCTCCGGTTGCCTGCGACTCGGCCTGTGTCACTGCGTCTTCCGTCCTCTGCTCGGTAACCGAGGTGAACGGCCTCCCCCTCGGTGAACGCTTCGAGTCCGCTGCGGTGCGGTTCACGACCGGTACCGCTCGCGTCACGTCCACCCCAGGGTAGTGCCGGATCGGGCACACCTCAGCCGTCGACCCCCACCCCCGACCGCCGCTGCCCCCCTGTCCGGCGACACCCCGGCCGACGCAGATCCCGGAAAGGGACGGTGCCCGGGGCGGATCACTCCACCCCGGGCACCTGCCACCCCACCACTGTGGTCCTATCGCGCCTCGTTCAGCCGATCGACGGCCTCGTCGTAGCCCCGCACGAGGTCGGCCATGATCTCCGCGACGGGACGGATCTCGTTCATCCGCCCCACCACCTGCCCGACCGGCATCGCGACGGCCTCGGGGTCATCGGCCGCCGACATGCGCTGATGCGCCTCGCTCACCAGGATGTTCTGTAGCGGCATCGGCAGCGGTTCGGGCGCACCGGGTTTCGACCACGCCTCCGTCCACTTGGTCTTGAGCAGACGCGCGGGCTTTCCCGAATAGATCCGCGACCGCACGGTGTCGGACGAGCTCGCTCCGAGCAACGCGCGCTGGATCGACGACGGACCGTGCGCGGCCGCCCCGAGCTTGTACTCCGAGGTGGTGAGCCAGTACGAACCCATCCACACACCGGAGGCGCCGAGGGCCAGCGCCGCCGCGACCTGCCGTCCCGATCCCACACCACCGGCGGCGAGCACTGCCGCGGAATCGCCGAGCGCATCGACGATTTCGGGCCACAGCACCATCGATGCGATCTCACCCGTGTGCCCGCCGGCCTCGTAGCCCTGCGCGATCACGATGTCGACACCGTTCTCGACGTGCCGCTTCGCGTGCTCGACCGCACCCGCGAGTGCCGCGACCGGCACTCCCTTCTCGTGCGCGAGGTCGATGACGTCCTTCGGCGGTGACCCCAGGGCGTTGGCGATCAGGGCGGGCCGGTGTGCGAGTGCCACGTCGACGTGCGAACGCGCGACCGAATGCAGCCAGCCCAGAACACCGCTCGCCTTGCCGACGTCGTCGGACAGCGGCGGCACACCGAGTTCTTCGAGCGTGCGGTTGACGAAGGCACGGTGTTCGGCGGGGATCAGTTTGTCGAGGTCCACCGCGGTGCCTTCGGTGGGCACCTTGGCGGGCATCACGATGTCGACGCCGTACGGTTTGCCGTCGGTGTTCTCGTCCATCCAGGTCAGGACGGCGTCGAGTTCCTCCGGGTCGTTGAACCGCACACACCCGAGGACACCGAGTCCACCCGCGCGGCTGATCGCCGCCGCGACGTGTTCGGAAGGCGTGAATCCGAAGATCGGATACTCGATACCGAACTTCTTGTTGAGGCCGGTCTGCATGCGTCCTTCTATCCCGTCGCCGCGGCGCCGTTGCCGTCGCCGTTGTTGTAGACCTCGTCGGCCGGACGCAATCCGGTCTGGTCCTTGGCCCACCGGTAGTCGGGCTTGCCGGCCGGCGACCGCTTGATCTCGTCGACGAACCACACCGCGCGCGGCACCTTGTACCCTGCGATCTTCGACCGTGCCGTCGTCATGAGTTCGTCGAGCGTCGTCTGCTCGCCCTCGCGCAGGGCGACGACGGCGCAGACCCGCTCGCCGAAGCGCTCGTCCGGCACACCGACCACCAGGGCGTCGAAGACCGCCGGATGCTGCTTGAGTGCGCCCTCGACCTCTTCGGGGTAGACCTTCTCGCCGCCGCTGTTGATCGAGACCGAACCGCGGCCGAGCATTGTGACGGTGCCGTCACCCTCGACGCGCGCGTAGTCACCGGGGATCGAGTAGCGGATCCCGTTGTACTCGCGGAAGGTCGCCTTGGTCTTGGCTTCGTCCTTGTAGTAGCCGAGCGGGATATTGCCGGTGCGCGCGACCATGCCGACCTTTCCGGAACCCGGTTCGATCGGGTTGCCGTCGTCGTCGAGGACGGTGGTCGACTCGTCGATCTTCACCGTGGGGCCGCCGCCGAGGGTCTTGCCCTTCTCGGCGATGCCGATGCCACCGAAGCCGGTCTCGGACGAGCCGATGGAGTCGGTGATGATCTTGCCGGGCAGCAGGTCGAGGAAACGGTCCTTGATGGACGGGGAGAACAGGGCCGCACTCGATGCCATGGCGAACAGGGTCGAGAGGTCGTAGGGCTGACCGGTTGCCGGGTTGCCCTCCTCCAGTGCGTCGAGCATGGGGCGGGCCATGGCGTCGCCGGTGATGAAGATGACGTTGACCTTGTGGTCGTCGATGATGCGCCACACCTCGTGGCCCGAGAACTCGGGGTGCATGACGACCTTGCCGCCGCTGAACAACGACTGGAACAGCGCCCACTGGGCGCCACCGTGGATCATCGGCGGGATGGGATAGCGCACGAGACCGGGATTCTCGGCGCCCTCCTTCGCCAGCTGCCATTCGTCCTTGACCCATTCCCCGGTCATGAAGTTGATACCGCCGCCGAGGACGCGCCACACGTCCTCGTGACGCCACATCACGCCCTTGGGGTGACCGGTGGTGCCGCCGGTGTAGAGCATGTAGATGTCGTCGGCGCTGCGGTCTTCGAAGTCGCGTTCCGGGTTGCTCTGCGCCAGTGCCGCTTCGTATTCGATGCCGCTATAGGCCGAGAAGTCGACGTCGGTGCCGTCCTCGACCACCACGACGGTCTTCACCAGCGGAGTGTTCGGCAGGACGTTCGCGACCTTGTCGGAGTAGCGACGTTCGTGGACGAGCGCGACCATGTCGGAGTTGTCGAAGATGTACTGCAACTCGTTCTCGACATAACGGTAGTTGACGTTGATCATGATCGCGCGGATCTTGAAGACCGCGATCATCGCCTCTACGGCCTCGATGGTGTTGCGCGAGTAGATGCCGACCTTGTCGCCCGGCTTCACACCTTGTTCGCGCAGGTAATGAGCAAGTCGGTTGGCTCGTTCCTCCAGCTGTGCGTAGGTGACCTCACGTCCGTCCGAAGCCAGCGCGACGCGCTCGGGAACGAGGTCGATTGCGTGTTCGACGAGGTCTGCGATGTTTAGGGCCACACTGACAAAAGTAGAACGTGTTACCGTTTCTGACAAGACCTGAATATGATCCAGTTCACAATCCTGCGAGGAGTCCCGCCAGTGTCCGCTACCGAAGCCCCCGGCGCAGCCGATTCGGACATTTCGTCCCGCGAACCGCATTGCCTCGTCGAGCAACGCGGCCACGTTCTGATCGTCACGCTCAACCGCCCCGAGGCACGAAATGCGCTGTCCGGCGAAATGATGGCGATCATGAACGAGGCCTGGGATCGCGTCGACAACGATCCCGAGATCCGCGTCGCGATCCTCACCGGCGCCGGTGGAGCGTTCTGCGCGGGTGCCGATCTCAAGGCCATGAATGCAGCGCCTCCCGGAGACAAGTTCGAGCAGGGCGAGCGGAGCAACGGCGGTGGGTGGGATCTCAGTCGGCTCCCCGCACTACTGAAGGGCCGCCGTCTGACGAAGCCACTCATCGCGGCCGTCGAGGGTGCCGCCATCGCCGGTGGCACCGAGATCCTGCAGGGCACCGACATCCGTGTCGCCGGCGAGAGCGCGAAATTCGGCGTCTCCGAAGCGAAGTGGGGATTGTTCCCGCTCGGCGGATCCGCCGTGCGCCTCGTCCGGCAGATCCCGTACACGATCGCCGCCGACATCCTGCTCACGGGCCGCCACATCAAGGCCGCCGAGGCCAAGGAGATCGGGCTCATCGGCTACGTCGTCCCCGACGGCACCGCACTCGACAAGGCCCTCGAGATCGCCGAGACGATCGCGAACAACGGCCCGGTCGCCGTGCAGGCCATCCTCCGGACCATCCGCGACGCGGAAGGTCTGCACGAGGAGGAGGCGTTCCGGATCGACGCCGAACTGGGCGCCGCCGTCTTCAAGAGCGCCGACGCCAAGGAGGGGCCGCGGGCGTTCGCGGAGAAGCGCGCCCCGAAGTTCTCGGGTTCCTGACCTGCGCCACTGTGGACCGCACTCCCACCCGTGAGAGCACGGTCACAACCATCTCCTTAGCTCTGCTACATTGTCGGCCGTGATCCAGACCACAAGATCACAGTGTTCGTCGAGGCGATGTCGAGGCAATGAGGAGCCCCCATGTATCCAGGAGTCCACGCCCGCACCGCCCCGGACAAGCTCGCCGTCGTCCTGGCCGACAGTGGCCGGAGCCTGACCTACCGCGAACTCGACGACCGGTCAGCGGCGCTCGCCCGAGTGCTGCACGATGCCGGGCTCCGCCCCGGCGACGTCGTCGCCCTCCTCACCGACAACCGGCCGGAGGCATTCGAGGTGTTCTGGGCCGCAATGCGGTCCGGGCTGTACATCACGGCGGTCAACAGCCACCTCACCGCCGGCGAGGTGGCGTACATCGTCGAGGACAGCGGCGCGAAGGCCCTGATCGTCTCGACGACGCTGGGTGAGCTTTCCGAACAGGTCGGCGAGAAGGTCACGATCGGTTCCGCGCGACTCGCGTTCGGCGGCGCCGTGCGCGGTTTCGAGTCGTACGAGGACGCCCTCGCCGGGGCCGGTCCGCGGCTCGAGGAGGAACCGTGCGGCGCCATCATGCTGTACTCGTCCGGAACCACGGGCTTCCCCAAGGGAATCCAGCCGGATCTCCCGGAACGTCGCGTCGACGAACCCGGTGAGCCGCTGGTGACGGTGGCGCAGTTCCTCTTCGGCCTCACCGACTCCGACGTCTACTACTCCCCCGCCCCGATCTATCACGCAGCGCCTCTGCGCTGGGGTGGGGCGATCCACGCGCTCGGCGGCACGGTGGTCCTGGCCGAGAAGTTCGACGCCGAGACCGCGCTCCGGCACATCGAGGAGCACAAGATCACCGCCGGGCAGATGGTGCCGACGATGTTCGTCCGCATGCTCAAGCTCGACGACGAGATCCGTGCCCGCCACGACCTGTCGAGTCTGCGCGTGCTCGTCCACGCCGCCGCGCCGTGCCCGCCGGAGGTCAAGCGGTCGATGATCGACTGGCTCGGACCGGTGATCTACGAGTACTACAGCTCCACCGAGGCCAACGGGATCACGTTCATCAACAGCCAGGAATGGCTCGAACACCCGGGTTCGGTCGGCAAGAGCGTGCTCGGGCCCGCGCACATCTGCGACGAGGAAGGGCGGGAACTCCCGGCCGGTGAGGTGGGGACCATCTACCTCGAGTACGAGAAGGTTCCGTTCTCGTACCATAACGATCCCGAGAAGACCGCGGCGTCGCAGCATCCCGAGCATCCCACATGGACTACGGTCGGCGACCTCGGTTACCTCGACGAGGACGGTTATCTGTATCTGACCGACCGCAAGTCGTTCACGATCATCTCCGGCGGAGTGAACATCTATCCGCAGGAGATCGAGAACGTGCTCGCCCTGCACCCGGCCGTCGAGGACGTCGCCGTCATCGGCGTACCCCATCCGGAGATGGGCGAGGAGGTCAAGGCCGTCGTGCAGGTGTCGTCCGGTGCCACCACATCACCCGATCTCGCCGACGACCTCATCGCGTACGTCCGCGAGCGGGTCGCCCACTTCAAGGTGCCGCGGTCGGTGGACTTCGTCGACGAACTGCCCCGCACCCCCACGGGCAAGCTGGTGAAGGGCAAGCTGAAGGCGGCCTACGCCTCCTGACGCCNGCGGAAACCGTCCTCACGGAAGGGTTTCCGCCCGCGGCGGCATCTAGCGCAGCACCACCTCGGCGATCGTGCGCACCTGGTCGACGTCACGGCATCCGGCCAGGAGCATCGTCACGCCGGCCTCCTCCCACCGCTTCACGCCTTCGCGTACCTCGTCGGCATTGCCGACGATCATCGTCTCGGTGACCATCTCGTCCGGGATCGCTGCCGCCGCTTCGTCCTTACGGCCGGCACGGAACAGCGCGGTCACCTCGTCGACCACGGCCTCGTATCCCATCCGCCGGTAGACCTGCGCGTGGAAGTTCAACTCCGGCGCGCCCATTCCCCCGACGTACAGTGCCGTCACCGGTTTCATCGCCGCGATCGTCCCTGCGCGGTCGTCCGTGATCACCACCTGGCAGGTCGCCGCGATCTCGAAGTCCTCGCGGGTGCGCCGGGCGCCCGGCCGGGCGAACCCCTCGTCGAGCCACTCGTCGTACATCGGCGCCAGGCGCGGGGTGTAGTAGATCGCGAGCCAGCCGTCGGCGATCTCGGCGGTGAGCGCGACGTTCTTCGGACCTTCGGCACCGATCCAGATCGGGATGTCCGACCGCAGCGGATGCGTGATGGGCTTGAGCGGTTTACCGAGCCCGGTTGATCCGGTGCCTGCGTAGGGCAGCGGGAAGTGCGGTCCGTCGCCGGTCACCGGCGCTTCGCGCGCGAGCACCTTGCGGATCACGTCGACGTACTCGCGGGTCCGTGCGAGGGGCTTGGCGAACGGTTGCCCGTACCAGCCCTCCACCACCTGTGGCCCCGAGACGCCGAGGCCGAGGATGTGCCGGCCACCCGAGAGGTGATCGAGCGTGAGCGCGTGCATCGCGCAACTCGTCGGAGTACGCGCGGAGATCTGCACGACGGACGTGCCGAGCCGCACCCGTTCGGTGGACGAACCCCACCAGGCGAGAGGAGTGAATGCGTCGGACCCCCACGATTCGGCAGCGAAGACGGCGTCGAATCCTTCGGCCTCGGCCGCAGCAACAAGTTCCGGCGCGTTCGGAGGTGGCTGGGCACCCCAGTAACCGAGTTGCAGTCCCAGTTTCATTGGACGCCTTTCCTGTCGGACGAATTGTGGCGAGGTGCAGTTCGCGTGCCGCTCTTGCCAGCACCACTAGAACCTGTTCTACTCGAAATTGTGAGCCTGGGAAAGAGCGCGGTTGCCGAGCCACCGCTGAGCGCACCGCTGAATCTGAAGTTCGACTACACACGATCCACCGGGCCGACCGTCGGAGCCTTCGTCACCGGGCTGCGCGACGGCCGCATTCTCGGCGCGCGCGGATCCGACGGACGGACCCTCGTCCCGCCCCCCGAATTCGACGCGGTCACCCATGAACCGCTCACCGATTTCGTCGAGGTCGGGCAGACCGGCACCGTGGTGAGCTGGACGTGGAACGCCGAGCCGTTGCCCGGACAGCCCTTCGACCGGCCGTTCGCATGGGCGCTGATCCGCCTCGACGGAGCCGACACGACGCTGCTACACGCGGTCGACGTCGCGTCGCCGGACGAGATCGCGACGGGTCTGCGTGTGCGCGTGCGCTGGGCGGCCGAGCGCACCGGCGCGATCCACGACATCGAGGCCTTCGAACCCGGCGAGTCGACCCTCACCGTGGAAGCGGCCGAGGGTGAACCGGTCACCATGATCACCACTCCCGTCGACCTGGACTACCGGCACTCCGCCTCCCCCGAGGAATCCTGGTACCTGCGAGGGTTGAAGGACGGCAGGATCATCGGTGGCCGCACCGGCCCGGGCGGGAAGGTCTACGTGCCCCCGCGCGGTGCGAGCCCCACCGACGGTGTACCGACGAAGGAACCCGTGGAAGTGTCCGACAAGGGCATCGTCACCACCTTCTGCATCGTGAACGTGCCGTTCCTCGGCCAGCAGATCGAGCCGCCCTATGTCGCCGCCTACGTACTGCTCGACGGTGCCGACATCCCGTTCCTGCACCTGATCCTCGAATGCGATGCGTCCGAGGTGCGGATGGGCATGCGTGTCGAAGCGAAATGGCGTCCTCGCGAGGAGTGGGATCACACGCTGCGCAACATCGAGTACTTCCGTCCCACCGGCGAACCCGACGCCGACTACGACACCTTCGAACACCACCTCTGAGAGCGGCGGACACATGACAGACATCGCAGTCGTCGGCTTCGCGCACGCTCCGCACGTGCGCGAGACGTTCGGCACCACCAACGGCGTCGAGATGCTCGTCCCGTGTTTCCAGGAGCTGTACGGCAAGCTCGGCATCACCAAGTCCGACATCGGTTTCTGGTGTTCGGGTTCCTCCGATTACCTTGCCGGACGAGCATTCTCGTTCATCTCGGCGATCGATGCGATCGGCGCCGTCCCGCCCATCAACGAATCGCACGTCGAGATGGATGCGGCCTGGGCGCTCTACGAGGCGTGGGTCAAGCTCATCACGGGTGAGGTCGACACCGCCCTCGTGTACGGCTTCGGCAAGTCCTCGGCCGGCACTCTGCGCCGAACCCTGTCCCTGCAGCTCGATCCGTACCTCGTGGCACCGCTCGGCGTCGACTCCGTCTCGCTCGCCGGTCTGCAGGCCCGCATGGGTCTCGACTCCGGCAAGTGGAGCGATCGCGAGATGGCCGAGGTCGCGGTGCGCAGTCGCGCGGCCGCGAAGAACAATCCGAAAGCCCAGCTCTCGGGCGATCTCGACATCGAGGGCCTGCTCTCGCAGCCGTACATCGCCGACCCGTTGCGTAAGCACGACTGCGCCCCCGTCACCGACGGCGCGGCCGCGATCGTCCTCGCGACCGGCGACCGGGCGCGCGAGCTGTGCGAGAACCCGGCGTGGATCACCGGGATCGAGCATCGCACCGATTCACCGAACTTCGGCGCACTCGATCTGACCGTCTCACCCTCGACCCGGGCCGCAGCGCAGGCCGTCACCGGCGGGGACACCGCCTTCGACGTCGCCGAGTTGCATGCACCGTTCACGCACCAGGAACTCATCCTGCGCGAGGCGATCGGCCTGGGCGAGTCGACGACGATCAACCCGTCCGGTGGGCCGCTGACGGGCAACCCGATGTTCTCCGGCGGTCTCGAGCGCATCGGTTACGCAGCGCAGGCGATCATGGACGGCACGGCCGGACGTGCACTCGCGCACGCGACGAGCGGTGCTGTGCTGCAACAGAATCTGGTAGCCGTTCTGGAGGGACGCAACTGATGGCGAAGCAACCCGCAGCTGTCCTCGGAACCGGGCAGACCCATTACGTCGCCAAGCGGCACGACGTGTCGATGTCCGGCCTCGTCCGCGAGGCGATCGACCGCGCCATGACGGACGCCCAGGTGGGCTGGGACGACATCGACGCCGTGGTGATCGGCAAGGCCCCCGACCTGTTCGAGGGCGTCATGATGCCCGAACTGTCGATGGTCGACGCCATCGGCGCCACGGGCAAGCCGATGCTGCGCGTGCACACCGCCGGGTCCGTCGGGGGCTCGACGGCGAACGTCGCGGCAAGCCTCGTCCAGGCCGGCGTGCACCGCCGGGTACTCGCGGTGGCCTGGGAGAAGCAGTCCGAGTCGAACGCGATGTGGGCGCTGTCCACACCGGTCCCGTTCACCATGCCGGTCGGTGCCGGCGCGGGCGGCTACTTCGCGCCGCACGTCCGTTCGTACATCCGCCGGTCCGGTGCGCCCGAGCACATCGGGGCGATGGTCGCGGTCAAGGACCGCCTCAACGGCGCGAAGAATCCGTACGCGCATCTGAAGCAGCCCGAGATCACCCTCGAGAAGGTGCAGGCCTCGCAGATGCTGTGGGATCCGATCCGGTACGACGAGACGTGCCCGTCGTCCGACGGTGCGTGCGCGGTCGTGCTCGGCGACGAGGACACCGCGAAGGCCGCCGAGCAGGCCGGCCGCCGGGTGGCGTGGATCCATGCCACGGCGATGCGCACCGAACCCACCACCTACGCCGGGCGCGATCAGGTGAATCCGGAGGCCGGACGGGTCGCTGCCGCAGCACTGTGGAAGCAGGCCGGTATCACCGATCCGCTCGGCGAGATCGACTGCGCCGAGATCTANGTGCCGTTCTCGTGGTTCGAGCCGATGTGGCTCGAGAACCTCGGTTTCGCGTCCGAGGGGTCGGGGTGGAAACTCACCGAGGCCGGCGAGACGGCGATCGGCGGTCGGCTTCCGGTCAACATGTCCGGCGGCGTGCTCTGCTCCAACCCCATCGGGGCATCGGGCATGATCCGGTTCGCCGAAGCCGCGATCCAGGTGATGGGCACGGCGGGAGATCACCAGGTCGACGGCGCCCGCAAGGCACTCGGACATGCCTACGGCGGTGGATCCCAGTACTTCTCCATGTGGGTGGTGGGCTCCGACCGGCCCACGAATTAGGAGGCATCATGGTCTCGTTCACCGTCGGGGTCGCGATGACCCCACTCGACCAGCTCACCGGCATCGCGCAGACCGCCGAGGAGTGCGGATACACCTCCATCGCACTGCCCGACTCCCTGTTCTACATGGAGAAGCAGACGGTCGACTATCCGTACACCCCCGACGGTTCGCGGATGTGGACGCCCGACACCCCGTGGGTGGATCCGCTCATCGCCGCGGCGTCGATGGCGGCGAGCACGTCGACGATCCGGTTCTACACCCAGGTGCTCAAGCTCGGCTCCCGCAATCCGGTGCTGCTGGCGCGGCAGGTCGGATCCGTTGCGAACCTCACCGGGAACCGGTTCGGACTGGGTGTCGGAATCGGCTGGGCGCCGGAAGAATTCGAGTGGTGCGGTGTGCCCTACGCGAAGCGCGGCAAGCGCGTCGACGAGATGATCGACGTTCTGAAGCTGATCCTCGACGGCGGCATGGTCGAACATCACGGCGAGTTCTACGACTTCGACCGGCTGCAGATGAGTCCCGCGCCCACCGCACCGGTACCGCTCTACGTCGGTGGGCACACCGAGGTGGCACTGCGTCGTGCGGCCCGGGTCGGTGACGGTTGGACGTCGGCGATGATCGGGTTCGACGATCTGGTCGGGGTCATCACCCGACTGCGCGAATTGCGGGCCGAGTACGGCCGCAGCAACCTGCCGTTCGAGATCCAGACGGTGTGTGTCGACAGGTTCGGTGGTTCCGGTTACGCCGAACTGGCCGACGCCGGGGTCACCGACATCATCGTGGTGCCGTGGATCTTCGACGGCCACGGTTTCGACTCCCCGCTCGAGGCGAAGCAGGAATCGCTGCGGAAGTTCGCCGACAAGTACATTCCCGGAAGGGATGCCGCATGAGCGAGGAACACCCGGCGCGTATCGCAGCGAAGGCGTCGCAGGCGGCGGCGAGCGGGAAACGCAAGGACGAGTGGCTCGCGCTGTTCGCGGAGAACGCGTGCGTCGAGGATCCGGTGGGTCCGTCCGGCTTCGATCCGGAGGGCAAGGGGCATCACGGTGCCGAGGCGATCGCGAAGTTCTACGACATGACCATCGCGAACACCGACAAGCTCGAATTCCTCGTCGACGACGTGCTGGTCTGCGGCGACGAATGCGTCAACATCGGCACTATCCGTACGACGATGGCAGGCAATCTGATCGATGCGGAGGGCGTGTTCGTCTACCGCGTGGACGACGACGGGAGGATCGTCTCGCTGCGTGCGTTCTGGGAAGTGGACCGCGCGATGAAAACCGTGCGCCCCGTCTCGTAGAGTCGGGCCATGGGCACAGCCGGGATCGTTCTTGCGGCAGGGGACGGCTCGCGACTGGGCGGACAGGCGAAAGCGCTGCTCCCCCACCGCGGCCGTCCCCTGCTGCATACCGTCGTCGAGGCACTGCTCGAAGGTGGTTGTGACGACGTGATCGTGGTCGTGGGCGCATTCGGCGACGAGGTGGCCGCCGCGTGCCCTACCGGAGCGACAGCGGTCTACAACCCCGACTGGACCGTCGGCATGTCGACATCCCTGCGCTGCGGGGTCGACGCGGCACGAGCCCACCACAGGGTTGCGCTCACCGTCGTCGATTTTCCCGGCATCACAGCCGAATTGGTCCGCCATCTCCTGGATGTGCACCACACGGGGACGGTGACGCTCCCCGTCTTCGGAGATCACCCCGGTCACCCGGTGGTCTTCGACATCGCCGATGCGCTGGGCGCCGCCGCCGACGCCACCGGCGACGAGGGCGCGCGGTCCTTCCTCGCCCGCAATCGTGAACGCGTGCGGCGTCTCGACTGCACCGGGCTCGCCGACCCCGGAGACGTCGATACCCCCGAGGATCTTCGCCGCCTGACCTGATCGCATCGTCGCCCGGCGTGTCGGCGCCGCGTCCCGGTGACCGCTCGGAGAAGGTAGGGGGTGCCCTCCTGGATTCTCTACGCACTCGCAGCCGTCGGCAGTTTCACCGCCGGAACCGTCCTCGCCGCGCCGAGCGTCGACACCTATCCACTCGATACCGGGTTCAGTTTCGGTGCCGTGGAGACTTCGGGTATCACCGCGTCTGCCACGGGAGCGCTCGTCGCCGCGTCGATCGCGCTGTGGTTACGCCACCGGGTGGGCGCGCTCGGCGCCGTCGTGGCCGGAGCCGCACTCGTGGCGGTCGTCGCCCTGCCGGGTGCGTGGCGGTTCGACATGTACGTCTCGGCGGTCGGTGCAGGCCTGGTGCTCGGTGCCCTCGTCGTCTGCTGCGCCCGAACTGCGGGCACCCGGCTCCCCGCGGTGATGACCGGTGGCGTCGTTGCCGCGCTGCTCACCGCGGAACCCGTCGCGGAATACCGGGAGTTCGCGGCCTCCTCGTCCGGAAGCGCCGTGTACCTCGAGGTGTCGGCGCAGCCCGCCAACACAGTGTGGACGGTTCTCTCGGTGACTGTCATCGCGGTGGCAACAGCGGCTCTCGTGATGCGTGCCGGTGCTCCCGATTCGGTCGACGAACGACGATGGGATGTGAGGGAAACGGTGGTCGGTATCGGCCTACCGCTCGTCGCCGTCGTGCTGTATCGGTCTCTTCACAGTGCCGTGTGGTCTCCGGATGCGAGTCCCGGCGGGAACGGGCGATGGCTGTGGGGCATCGTCGCTGTCCCACTCGTGATCGGTGCTGCCCTGTGGCTGCGCGAGAGAAGCGGAGCGGTCCTGCTCGCCGCCTTCGCGGTGGCCGTCGCCGCGGGTACCGCTCCCTCGTGGATTCCCGGCGGATGGTTCCTGCCGGCCGTGATGGTCGTGCTCGCCGCCGTCGGCGCGTGGCTGGGCCGTCGCGCGCCGAGGCCGACGGCCGGAGTGGGCGTGCTCGCGTTCGTCACGATCACGGCGATCTTCACTCGTGCGCCCTGGGACAACGTCCACCTCCTGGCGACCTTCTTCGTTCTTCCGGTGGCAGCCGCGTACACGATCAGCGCGGCACTACCGTCGACGAGCGCAGTCACCGCCGCGTCCTTCTCGCTGCCCGCCGTGATGGCGTTGCCTCTGCTCACCCGATTCGGATGGACCGCCTACACGCCTCTCACCGATTCTCCGTCCGGGTGGACGCCGGACTCGTGGACGGTTCTCACGACCGGTGTATCGGTAGCCGGTGTGCTCGCGGCGGGGGCCGCGATGTGGTGGATCGGCCGCAGGTCCGAGGTCCTGTAGACGACACGGGATGTGCGAGGTCCCCGGGCGCGCAGGGGCGGCCGGGGACCTCGATGTTCGGTTCGGTCGGTGTTCGGTTCGGTCAGTGCTGGACCGGGCACCCACCCGAGGTCTTGTAGTCGACCTGGAATTCCTTGATGCCGTTGAGCCAGCCCGACCGCAGACGGTGCGGGTCGCCGATCTTCGTGATGTCCGGGATGTGATCGGCGATCGCGTTGAAGATCAGGTCGATCTCCATACGTGCGAGGTTCGCGCCCAGGCAGTAGTGCGCGCCCGTTCCACCGAATGCCAGGTGCGGGTTGGGATCACGAAGGATGTCGAACTCGCGGGGGTTGTCGAACACTTCTTCGTCGTTGTTGGCCGACGCGTACAGCATGACGACGCGATCGCCCTTCTTGATCGTCTGCCCGCCGAGTTCGGTGTCCTCGAGGGCTGTGCGCTGGAACGACGTGACCGGGGTGGCCCAGCGGATGATCTCGTCGGCGGCGGTCTTCGGCCGGTCGCGCTTGAAGATCTCCCACTGCTCCGGATTGTCGAGGAACGCCGCCATGCCGTGGGTGATCGCGTTGCGGGTGGTCTCGTTGCCGGCCACCGCGAGCACGATGAAGAAGAAGCCGAACTCCTCGGGAGCGAGTTCGTCACCGTCGATGTCGGCCTCGATGAGGGTGGTGACGATGTCGTCGGCCGGGTTCTCCTTGCGGGCCGCGGCCATCTGGTAGGCGTACCCGAGGACTTCCATGGACGCTGCCGCCGGATCGGCGGTGTTGTCCGGATCGTCGTAGCCCGTCATCTGGTTGGACCACTCGAAGAGCTTGGCGCGATCCTCCTGCGGCACACCGATGAGGTCGGCGATGGCCTGCAGCGGCAGTTCCGCGGCGATCTGCGTGACGAAGTCGCCCCGACCGGCCTGGCAGGCCTCCTGGACGATCATCTTGGAGCGACGGTCGAGCTCGTCGCGCAGGCCGTTGATCGCACGGGGCGTGAAGCCTCGGGCGACGAGTTTGCGCAGCTTGGTGTGCTCGGGGGCGTCCTTGTTGAGCAGGACGTGACGTTGCAGCTCGACGGCCTCACGAGGAATGTCGTCGTTGAACCGCGGAATCGCAGTGTTCTCCCAGTTGGAGAACACGTCGCTCCGGCGGGAGACCTCTCGGACCTCCTCGTGCCGGGAGACAACCCAGAAACCCTCGTCGTGGAAACCACCGACGTCGGGAGACTTCTTGTTCCACCACACCGGTGCCGTCTTACGCAGTTCCGCGAACTCTTCGAACGGCATACGGTCTGCGTACAGATCGGGGTCGGTGAAGTCGATGTCTTCGGGGATGTTCGGCTGCGCCACTGATATCTCTCCTGCCCTGGCGAGTACCGCTCGCGTGATTTGTAACACGTTCTAGAACCATTCAAACACAGGCGCGCCGCGCGACCAAGAGATCTGCACGTCCCGTGGATAATCGAGTTCTGTTGCCTCTCGGAGAAACCTGTTCTATTTTGCGAAGAACGTAGGAGAAAGGAGCCCGAAGTGGGCACACCAGTCATCGTCGAGGCCGCACGGACCCCGATCGGCAAGCGGGGTGGATGGCTCGCGGGCCTGCACGCTGCCGAGATCCTGGGCGCCGTCCAGGCCGGACTCGTCGAACGCGCCGGCATCGACGCCGAGCTCGTCGAACAGGTCATCGGTGGCTGCGTCACCCAGGCGGGCGCCCAGTCCAACAACATCACCCGCACCGCATGGCTCAACGCGGGGCTGCCCTGGCAGGTCGGCGCGACCACCATCGACGCCCAGTGCGGATCGGCGCAGCAGGCCAATCACCTCATCGCAGGCCTCATCGCCACCGGCGCCATCGACGTGGGCATCGCCTGCGGCATCGAGGCGATGACCCAGGTGCCCCTCGGCGCCAACGTCGGCGACCAGGCGGGCCCGCGCCGGCCGGAGTCCTGGAGCATCGACATGCCCAACCAGTTCGAGGCCGCCGAACGCATCGCGCGGCGCCGCGGCATCACCCGCGAGGACGTCGACGCACTCGGCGTGCGCTCGCAGCAGCTCGCGAAGCAGGCCTGGGACGAGGGCCGGTTCGACCGCGAGGTGCTGCCGGTCGTCGCACCCGTCGTCGACAAGGAGGGCAACCGCACCGGCGAGAAGGCGACCGTCACCCGCGACCAGGGTCTGCGCGAGACGTCGGCCGAGTCGCTGGCGAAGCTGAAGCCCGTGCTCGAGGGTGGCATCCACACCGCCGGCACCTCGTCGCAGATCTCCGACGGAGCCGCGGCCGTGCTGCTCATGGATTCCGACCGCGCGAAGGCACTCGGACTGAAGCCGCGGGCGCGGATCGTCGCGCAGGCTCTCGTCGGCGCCGAACCCGAGTTCCACCTCGACGGCCCGGTCCAGGCCACCGCGAAGGTTCTCGAGAAGGCGGGCATGAGCGTCGGCGATCTCGACCTGTTCGAGGTCAACGAGGCGTTCGCGTCGGTGCTGCTGTCCTGGGCCCAGGTGCACGGACCCGACATGGACAAGGTCAACGTCAACGGTGGCGCGATCGCGCTCGGCCACCCCGTCGGATCCACCGGCTCCCGCCTCATCACCACCGCGCTGCACGAGCTCGAGCGGCGTGACGCGTCGACCGCTCTGATCTCGATGTGCGCCGGTGGAGCGCTGGCGACGGGCACCATCATCGAGCGCATCTGACATGGGCACCGAAGCGGCGCCGAAGGGCCTCGACTCGAAGGCCACGATCTCGATCATCAAGTGGATGTCGCGGTTCAACGTCGCGGCGTACCGGGCGACCGGCGGTCGCATCGGCGGGAAGTGGCGCGTGGGAAGCGCCTTCCCGTGGGGCATCCCGGTGTGCCTGGTGACCACGATCGGGCGGAAGACCGGGCAACCGCGAACGGTCCCGCTGCTGTTCCTCGAGGACGGCGACAAGGTGGTCCTCGTCGCCTCCCAGGGAGGACTGCCCAAGCACCCCTTGTGGTTCCGCAACATCCAGGCGAACCCGGAGACCACGGTGCAGATCAAGTCGCGCATCCGGACCATGCGGGCGCGGGTCGCGAGCGACGAGGAACGAGCGGCCTACTGGCCACGTCTGACGGCGATGTACCCGGACTTCGACAACTACCAGTCGTGGACCGACCGTGTGATTCCCGTCGTCGTGTGCGAGTGAGCGTCCCTCCCGGCACGGCTCGCCGGGACGGTCCCGTGCGGGAATACTGAGTCTCGTACGTCCAGGTTCTCGACGAAGGGATGTCGCACGATGGAAACCACCGATCACGACAAGGTGCTCGACCGGCGGGAAATCGCGGCCGCGCTGCTCCGGGCGCTCGAACGACGCCACGAGGTGCTCGACGTGATCGTCGAGAGCAAGGATCGGGGCGACGCGGTCGCGAAGCTCGCCTCGCTGCTCGACACCGACGAGTTCTGCGCGGAGGCCGTGCTGAACCTTCCGTTCCGCCGTCTGACCCAGGCGGAGCGGAAGAAGATCCGTGAAGAACTCGACGATCTCGATGCGGTGCTGCAGTGGACGACGGCGGCGCGTCCGTACGCGACCGGCGCGCATTTCCGGTTGCGGCCCATTTCCCACAGCGCGGCCGACACGGCGCTGTTCAAGCAGCGCTGCGCCGACCAGCTGGGTGACGACAGCGACGAACAGGTCGAATCCGAGCGGCAGCGCGGCAGCGAGCTGATGGACGACGAGTCCGGCATGTGGCTTGTGGCCGAAGATCTTTCGGGCGACGAGCCGAAGGCCATCGGGTTCGCGTTCGGCGAGCTGACCGGCAACGAGGTCGAGGTGCGGATCTGGGTGCATCCCGAGTTCCGCAAGCAGGGTTACGGCACCGCCACGCTCAAGCAGGCACGTTCCGAACTCGCTGCCTACTTCCCCGGCTCCACCCTCATCGTCCGCANGTTTCCGGTGATGACCACCGGAAACGCGCGGGGACATCACGCTCCGTAGACCGGCGTCGGCGGCTGCGACGCTGCGATCAGCTTCTCGACGACGGGACCGAGTTCCTTCGGATCCCAACGGTCGCCCTTGTCGATCGCCTCACCGTGGCGCCACCCGTCGGCCAGCGACACCTTGCCGCCCTCGGCCTCGAACACGCGACCGGTCACGTCCTTCGCTTCGGCACTGCCGAGCCACACGACCAGCGGCGAGACGTTCTCCGGCGCCATGGCGTCGAAACCCTCTTCGGGTGCGGCCATCATCTCGGCCATCGCGCCACCGGCCCCGACGGTCATGCGGGTGCGCGCCGAGGGTGCGATCGCGTTGACGGTTACCCCGTAGCGGCCGAATTCGGCTGCGGCCTGGATCGTGAGCGTCGCGATACCGGCCTTGGCGGCGGCGTAGTTGCCCTGGCCGATGCTGCCCATCAGGCCGGCACCCGAGCTGGTGTTGATGATGCGGGCGTCGACGGGGTTGCCGGCCTTGGCCTCGGCGCGCCAGTAGGTCATGGCGTGACGCATCGGCGCGAAGTGCCCCTTGAGGTGCACGCGGATGACCGCGTCCCACTCCTCTTCGCTCATGTTGGCGAGCATGCGGTCGCGCAGGAATCCGGCGTTGTTGACGAGCACGTCGAGCCGGCCGAAGTTGTCGAGGGCGGTCCTGACGAGGTTCTCGGCGCCGGCCCAGTCGGCGACGTCGTCGCCGTTGACGGCGGCCTCTCCCCCGGCCGCACGGATCTCCTCGACGACCAGCTCACCGGGGCTCTCCCCCGTGGCGGTTCCGTCACTGCCGACACCGATGTCGTTGACGACGACTTTCGCACCCTCCGCGGCGAATGCCAGGGCATGCGCGCGACCGAGGCCGCGTCCGGCGCCGGTCACGATGACGACGCGCCCGTCCATCAGTCCACTCACTTCGTCTCCTTCGTTTCGGCCGCTGCCATGTAGGCAGGGCGTTCACCGCCGCCGTGGACGGTCAATGTCGATCCGCTGACGTAGGCCGACAGCGGAGAGGCCAGGAATGCGGCGCAGTGGCCGATATCTTCGGGCTGGGCCAGCCGTCCCAGCGGAACGGTCTCGCCGACTGCGGCGACGCCGGCCTTGTCTCCGTAGAACAGGTGCGACTGTTCGGTTTCGACCAGGCCGACCACCACCGAGTTCACCCGTACCTTCGGGGCCCACTCGACGGCGAGCGACTGTGCGAGGCTGTCGACGCCTGCCTTGGCCGCACCATATGCCGCGGTGCCCGGCGAGGGGCGGGATCCGCTCACGCTCGAGATGTTGACGATCGAGCCGCCGGTGTCCTGCTTCTGCATCACCGCGTTGGCGGCCTGCGCGACCAGCAGCGGGGACAG
The DNA here is from genome assembly GCF_000801125.1 of Rhodococcus sp. Chr-9. Lineage (NCBI taxonomy): Bacteria > Bacillati > Actinomycetota > Actinomycetes > Mycobacteriales > Nocardiaceae > Rhodococcus > Rhodococcus sp. Chr-9. The sequence continues at coordinate 8,930 of NZ_JTIZ01000096.1, read as the reverse complement.
CAGGTTCAGTTCCACGATCTTGGCGTGGAACTTCGGGCTGGCATCGGCCGCCAGCGCGTACGGTGACCCGCCGGCATTGTTCACCACGGCGTCGAGCCGCCCGTGGCGGTCGACGATGGTCTCGATCAGCGCGGCCACCTGATCGGCATCGCGGACGTCGCACGTCAGGAACTCCGCGGTCCGCCCGTCCACCTCGAGAGGCTGTTCGGGCTCGTTGCGAGCGCACGTCACGACGGTCGCACCGGCACGCAGGAACACCCTGGTGATGCCTGCACCGACTCCCCGTATTCCCCCGGTGACGAGCACGACCGCGCCGTCGAGTCCCAGATCCATTCGCTGCCTCCACGTCATTCATCCCGCGGGATGCGCGGGTCTCACGTCGACAACTTACCAAGCAATCGCTTGGTTCGGTACCGGCTCCCCCTCACCCCGCCACTGCTCCTGCTCAGTGGGAATCACGGGAACTCGCTTGTCGGCCCCACTTAGCGTGACGACGAACGCGCGCGTCGAAGAGGAGTGACTGGGCCATGCAGACCGTCGAGCAGGATTACGAGAAGTACGTCGGGCAGGTGGCCGAACCACCCCGCGTGGCCCGATACGCCGTCAACGACGCCATGATCCGCAACTGGGTCGAGGCCCACGACGACTTCAACCCGATCTACGTCGACGCCGAGGCCGCGCGCGAGACCGGACGCGACTCCGTCGTGTGCCCGCCCGCCATGATCTCCACCTGGATCATGGCCGGCTACCGCCGCTGGCGTGACGTGCAGCGCAAGCGCGCCGAGGGCGTCGTGGAGGACTTCGCATACTCCCGGATGCTTGCCGACCTCGATCGGGAGGGTTTCACCTCCGTCGTCGCGACGAACGTCGAGCAGGACTACCACCGCGAACTCGTCCCGGGCGACCACATCACCGCCCACTACACGATCGAGTCCGTATCCGAGGTCAAGCGAACGGGTCTCGGCGACGGCCGATTCTTCACGCTGTACAAGCGCTACGAGGACCAGAACGGCGAAGTCGTCGCCGAGGAACGCTTCCGGATGCTCCGGTTCAACCCGAACACCGACAAGGAGACGCGATGACCGCCGTCCCCCGGCTCACCATCACCCAGGACAACCAGTTCTGGTTCGACGCCGTCCGTGAGGGCCGACTCGAGATCCAGCAGTGCAGCGAGTGCGGCACTCTGCGCCATCCTCCGGGCCCGGCATGCCCCGCGTGCCGCTCGTTCGAATGGAAGACCGTCGAATCCTCACGGCGCGGAACGCTTCACAGCTGGACGGTCATTCACCACCCGCAGGATCCGGCCTTCGAGTACCCGCTCGCCGTCGGACTGATCGACCTCGACGAGGGGATCCGCATCGTCGCCGACATCGCGGGCGTCGACCACGACACCCTCGAGATCGGCATGGAACTCGAGGTGGGATTCGCCGAGCACGCACACGGCGAGATCCTGCCTCAGCTGCGCAAGCCCGGAGGAGACGCATGAGCCTCGCCGAATGCACTGTCGGACAGGAACTTCCCCAACTCGCCCTGCCTATGGATCGCACCACCATCGTGGCTACCGCGATCGCGTCGCAGGATTTCGAGGATGTGCACCACGACCCGGACGCCGCACTCGGACGCGGCACACCGGACGTCTTCATGAGTATCAATGCCACCAACGGTTTCGTCGACCAGTACGTCACCGACTGGACCGGACCGTCGGCGCGGGTGCGCCGCGCGTCGCTGCGCCTGGGCGTGCCCTGCTTCCCCGGCGACCCCATGCACATGAACGGTGAGGTGACCGCCGTCGACGGCGCAGCCGTCACCCTGAAGGTGCAGGGCCGCAACAGCAGAGGCGTCCACGTCACCGCGGAGGTCGTGGTGGAGCCGTACGAGAGGAAGAGCCGATGACCGTCAAGGGCTTCTCCGGAGCCGCCGCCATCGCCGGTATCGGAGCCACCGAGTTCTCCAAGAACTCCGGCCGCAGCGAATGGCAACTCGCGTGCGAGTCGGTCCTCGCCGCTCTCGAGGACGCGCAGATCGGCGTCGAAGAGGTCGACGGCTTCGCGCTGTTCACCATGGAGACCAACCCCGAGATCGCCGTCGCCCGCGCGCTCGGCATCCCGGAATTGAAGTTCTTTAGCCGGATCCCGCACGGCGGTGGCGGCGCCTGCGCACCCGTGCAGCAAGCCGCACTGGCCGTCTCGAGCGGTGTCGCCGACGTCGTGGTCGTCTACCGCGCCTTCAACGAGCGCTCGGGTCACCGTTTCGGCGCCGGGCCGCCGCCCTTCGCATACAACTCGAACACCGACCAGGAATACCGGAACTGGATCAACCCGTACGGCCTGCTCACTCCCGCTCAGCAGGAGGCCTTCCTGGCCCGCACCTACATGCACAAGTACGGGGCGACCAGCGCGGACTTCGGGCAGATCTCGGTGCTCTCGCGCAAGCACGCGGCGAACAACCCCAAGGCCTGGTTCTACGAGCGGCCCATCACTCTCGACGACCACCAGAACTCGCGGATGCTCGCCGACCCGCTGCGTCTGCTGGACTGCTGCCAGGAGAGCGACGGCGGACAGGCACTGGTCATCGTGAGTGCCGGACGCGCACGGGATCTTCCGCACCCGCCGGCGATCATCACCGCTGCAGCGCAGGGTGTCGGTCCTCAGCAGATCTCGATGAGCAGCTACTACCGCGAGGACATCGACGCGATGCCCGAGGTCGAACTCGTCGCCCGGCAGATGTGGGCACAGGCCGGCTTCGGTCCCGAAGGTATCGACGCCGCGATCCTGTACGACGCCTTCACCCCGATGGTCCTGCTCCAGCTCGAGGAGTACGGCTTCTGCGGTCACGGTGAGGCGAAGGACTTCATCGCCGACGGCAACCTCGAGGTGGACGGGCGACTGCCGATCAACACCCACGGCGGTCAGCTCGGCGAAGGCTACATCCACGGCGTCAACGGCATCGCCGAAGGCGTCCGGCTCATCCGCGGCACCTCCGTGAACCAGCCGGCGAAGACACTCGACAACGTGCTCGTCACGGGCGGATCGCCGGTGCCGCACAGCGCGATCGTCCTCTCGGCCGACCGTTAGGCCCGCAACCCGGGCCCCGACCACCTCTCAGGAGACCACATGCATCCCGAGCTGTCCGACACGTCACGGCGGCTGCGCACCGAACTGCGGGAGTATTTCGCCCGCATCATCGACGACGACGATCGACGCGCCCTGGTCGATCAGACCGAGGGTGGACCGGTCTTCGACAAGATCTACCGGCAGATGGGCGCCGACGGCTGGCTCGGTCTGGGGTGGCCCGAGGAGTACGGCGGACGCGGGGAGGATCCCGAGGCGCTGTACGTTTTCTACGACGAGACGATCCGCGCCGGCGCGCCGGTCTCGCTGGTCACGCTCAACACCGTCGCCCCCGCACTGATGAAGTACGGCACGCAGGAGCAGAAGGACTTCTTCCTTCCCAAGATCCTCACGGGTGAACTGAAGTTCGCGATCGGGTACACCGAGCCCGGTGCCGGCACCGACCTCGCTGCACTTCAGACGCGGGCACGCATCGACGGTGACGAACTCGTCATCGACGGCAACAAGCTGTTCACGAGTTCGGCCATCTTCGCCGACTGGATCTGGCTCGCCGTGCGCACCGATCCGGACGCGCCTCGCCACAAGGGGATCTCGGTCGTGCTCGTGCCGACCTCGTCGCCGGGCTTCTCCGCCACCGAGATCCAGACCGTCGGCGGAATCAGCACAGCGGTCACGTACTACGAGAACATCCGCGTTCCGCTGAGCAACGTCGTCGGCGAGCTCAACGGCGGCTGGACCCTCATCACGAGCCAGCTCAACCACGAGCGTGTCGCGCTGGCCGCCCGCGGTGGCATCGCCAACGAGATGTACGACGAGGTCCTCGCCTGGGCGAAGCAGGAGCCCTTCGGCCCCGGTGTGCTGTTCGACGTCCCGTGGGTGCGTTCGACTCTCGCCGAGGTCTACGCGCTGCTGTCGGCAGCCGACCTCGTGAACCTGCGCCTGGTGTCGGACATCGCGGCCAACACCCTCGACGGTGGCGACTCCGCCGCAGCGAAGGTGTTCGGAACCGAGGGTGTCGTCGCGGCCTACGGAATGTTGCAGGAGGTGCTCGGCGCCCGCGGTCTGCTGCGTCCCGGTAGCCACGGCGCCGTGATCGAAGGCCGCGTCGAAGCGCTCGGTCGACGCGCGCAGAACAACACCTTCGGTGGTGGCAGCAACGAGGTGATGCGCGAGATCGTGGCGGCGAAGACCCTCGGAATGACCCTGGGCGCCCGTAGGCGCCCCGACGCGACGGCACAGGCTGCGGTGAAGACGCCGGCCGAGACGAGGAGCTGACATGGAATTCGAACTCGATGACGACCTGATCGCGGTCGAGGACCTCGCGTCGCAGGTCTTCGGTTCGCTGGCCAAGGTCGAGCGTGTGGTCGAGGTGGAGCGCAAGGAGGGCGGTTTCGACGCCACCCTGTGGCAGGCACTCGCCGACGCCGGGATCCTCGGACTCGCTCTGCCCGAGTCCGTCGGCGGCGCCGGCATGGGCATGCTCGGGCTCACGACGATCCTGCAGCAGCAGGGCCGCCGCGTCGCACCCGTTCCCGTGTGGTCCACCGTGGCCGGTGCGGCTCTTCCGCTCGCACAGTTCGGCACGGAAACCCAGGTCGAGCGTTACGTTCCGAAGCTCATCGACGGGTCGGTCGTCCTGACCGGCGCATTCGACGACACCCCCGGCGCGAGCCCCACGGTGACAGCGATCCGCAAGGGCGACGATCTCGTCATCAGCGGTGAGATTCCGTCCGTTCCGTGGGCTCCCATCATCGCCGGCGTCGTCGTCCCGGTCCGCTGCGACGACGACTCGGTCGCCGTGGTGGTCGCACCGGTGGACGCGACCGGCGTCGAGGCCGTCCCGGTCGCCGTGACCGGACGTGGCGCCGAAGCCGCGGTGCGCTTCACGGACGTGCACATCGGAGCCGAGGACGTCCTGCCCGGTGACGGTGAGGAGATCGCGACCTGGACCCGTCGTCGTATCCGCATCGCTCTGGCTGCCGTTCAGCTCGGGGTGTGCGAGGAGACGCTGCGGGCAACGGCGAAGTACACGTCCGCGCGCGTACAGTTCGGCCGCCCGCTGTCGACGAATCAGGCTGTCGCATTGCGCGCGGCCGATGCCTACCTCGACACCGAAGCGATCCGACTCACGGTGCGGAAGGCCGCGTGGTTGATCGACGTCGGACGCGAGGACGAAGCCGACTCCGCGGCCCTGGTCGCCAAGTGGTGGGCGTCCCGCGGCGGTGTGCGGGTGGGCTTGACCGGCCAGCACCTGCACGGCGGCATCGGCGCCGACATCGACTACCCCATCCACCGCTACTTCCTGTGGGGCCGGCAGCTTGCGTTCACCTTCGGCGGCGCCGACGCGACGGCAGCTGCCCTCGGGGACGTCCTGGACACCGCACCCCCGATCGGTGCGGCCGGATAGTCTTCTCGCACCGATGACGTGAGTCCTTCTCCGCAGACCGCGGAGGGGGACTCGCGTCGTTTCCGGTGCCCTACTCCGACAGGTGCGCGAGCAGCAGGTCGCAGCTCCTCCGCACATCGGCCTCGGTCTCCTCGAGGGTCGCTCCGCCGTTGAGATAGGTCACCAGCAGTCCGGACCACAACATCGACAGCAGCCGCACGGCGTTGCGATCCTCCTCTGTCGGCTCGTCGAGGCCTGCCCTCTCGAACAGGATTCGGTGGAACGTCCGCCTCACCTCGGTGGAGTCCGGAACCACCGAGGCCGGGGCGGTGCTGTTGGACAGCAACATCGCGGAGGCCAGGCGTGGTCGGTCGACGAACCGGCGGGTCATCTCGACGAGCGTCTCGGTGATCGCCTCGCGCGCGCTCGTCCCCGGTTTCCGTTCGGGCAACCGGTCGGCGCCGAGCTCGAGCCGGTGGAGCAGCAACGCCACGAACAGGTGCGTCTTCGACGGAAAGTATCGGTACAGGGTGCCGATCGCGACCTCGGCGTTCTTCGCCACCTCGGTCATCTGCACGCGGGCCAATTCGTGCTCGGACCCCAGCCGCGCTGCAGCCTCGAGGATCCGCACATGGCGTCGCCGTTGTTCGACCGAGGTCGGCTCGGCTCCGTCCCGCGCCTTACCGATTCTGGGCACCGGTCCCCCTTTCCACGATGACGACCCGTCGATTCTGCACCGAACCGCCCGGCAGATTGTCGCATCGCGGATCGTCCACGGTCCCGAACGGTGGGAGCACGGGCACCGGACGTCGTGCTGGGACGGCATCGGATCCGAGCGTCCACTGAGCGAGAAGCCGGTCCGTCCCGACTTTCTCGGGCCGTAACGTCGGAGTCGGAGAAGGACGGTCGGAGTCGACCTCCACGATCGAATCGGAGTGAGCCACATGCAGACCCGGATACCGACCCGCGACACCGACCACAGGATCGAACTGCCGGGCCCCGACGAGATGCGACGTGCCATGGGACGGTTCGCGAGCGGCGTCACCGTCGTGACCGGTCTCGACGAGGACGGGCCCACCGGCTTCGCATGCCAGTCGTTCGCGTCGGTCTCGCTCGAACCGCCCCTCGTGTTGTTCTGCGCGGATCACCGCGGGCGCGCGTGGCCGCGGATCCGCCGCGTCGGCCGGTTCACCGTCAACGTGCTCGGTGCCGACCAGAGTGATCTGTGCGCGCGTTTCGGGTCGAGCCGCGGTCCGAAGTTCGACGGTCTCCACTGGGAATTGTCCCGCTGGGGCACTCCGTCGCTGCCGGATGTCCTGCTGCGGGTGCACGCATCGGTGGAGGACGTGCACGTCGCGGGTGATCACGACGTCGTCATCGGCCGGGTCGCCGAACTGGAGTGCGTCGGCGACCGGAGTCCGATGGTGTTCTACCGCGGGGCGTTCGGGCTCGACGCGCGGTAACTCCGCGGATACTTCCTCCGTCCGCCGCTACCGACGGGCGGAGGAAGTCGTCGTCACACCCTCACGGAGGGCGTCGCGCCGGCGGCAACCTTCGCGAGACGGGCCCGGCGCGACTGCGGACCGGCGACGGTGAGGACAGCCGCGAGAAGCGCGAACGCTTCAACAACGACATCGAACGCTTGACGGGGCATCCGTGGCCGCGACCCCCCGGGTCCGCAGTGCATCTTCCCGACGGGTCCGTCGGGGGGATGTGAGCCGGGGGTACCGTGCGAACACGGTTCGGTGGCCGGCCGAGACCACCGGCAGACCGGAACACCCGCGGTACGAGTGATGCCACCGCCGTCGAGACGGCGGTGGCATCACTTCCGGTCACACGTCAACCACGATGCTTTCCGTGGGCAATACCTCCGGCGGGCGTCGTCGACGGCACCAAGGACGGAAGTTCCTCGGTCCTGAGCCGGCGGGGGCGTTCCGTCATCACGGTGGGCTGGACCGTGTGCACCTCGCTGAGGAGAGCGGCCGGGAAGTAGACCGACGCCGTGACACCGGCGTTCGTCTCGGTGTCGAAGGTCGGCCTCAGACGCACGCTCATGCCGTTGCGGGCCGCCAGACGCCCGATCACGAACAATCCCAGTTGACGCGGGGCGTCGACATCGGCATTCTCACCCGCCGCGAGACGGATATTGATCTCCTCCATGGCATCTCGGGGAATTCCGATTCCGCGATCGGCGATATCGAGAAGCAGGCCACCCTCCACGGCGGAGGAGAACTCGAACCTGACGGGAGTGGTGGGCGGGGAAGCCCGCAGCGCGTTGTCGACGAGTTCGGCCACCAGATGCACCACGTCGTTCACCACCTTACCGACGAGATATCCGCGCGGGGTGTTCCCGATCTGCACCCGCTGGTAATTCTCCACCTGGGACACCGCACCGCGGAGCACGTCGCCGAGCGGTGCGGGACCGCTGCGAGTACGCGGGCGCGTGCCCGCGAGAACCAACAGGGATTCGCCGGTACGCCGCATGCGCGTCGCCAGATGATCGAGAGCGAACATGCTCTGCAACCGGGCGGGATCCTTCTCCTCGTATTCGAGAGATTCGATCAGCGAGAGTTGCTGTTCGACAAGGGTCTTGTTGCGGCGTGCCAGCGTCTCGAGCATCACGTTCACCTGTTTCCTCAGGTGGGCCTGCTCGCCGGCGAGACGCAGCGCCTGCGTGTTCATCGAATCCACCGCTCGGGAGAGTTCGCCGATCTCCTCGTCCGTATCGGTGCCGACGGGAGCGAGACGGACGGTGTCGATGTCGGCCCCGTCCTTGACCGCCGCGATGGCGGCGGGAAGCTCGGTGTTCGCCGCTGCGAGAGTGTTGTCTCGCAGCCGTCCCAGGGGCACCGACAGGGAACGGATGACTGCTATCGCGAGGAGCAGGGCGAGTACGAGTGCTGCCGTGACGAAGAGCGCGTCGCGGGTGGCCGCGGTACGTGTCTCGTCCGCCAGTTCTTCGAGCGTCCCGATGATACGCGCGCTGGCGCTGTCGATCCCTTCCGCATAAGACCGAGACGCCGAAAGTACGGCGTTGCGAAGGTCTTCCCCGAATTGCCTGCTCGGCGTGAAGTTCTCGATCAACCTACGGCGCGCTTCGATATCGCCGAGCATCCCGTCGATCTGCCCGGTATCGAGCCCCGATCCTCGAAGGAGCCGCAGCGTCGACTCTTCGGTGTTCATGGCGCCGGTCGCCAGGATCCGGGCGGCTTCGGGGTTGGTGGCCAGCAGCCGGAAGGACTCCATCTGGTCGAGGAGGTTGAGCTGCGCGTCCCACATCAGGAGCAGGTTCGTGGCGTCGACGAGAGCGTCGTGGTTCTCGAACTGATCGAACAGATCTCGGAAGATATCCCTGCACCGCACCAGGAAGTCGGTGGTCAGGCGACCGAACTCCTCGGCTCCGAGGGAGGAGTTCATGACCGCGGCGTAGTACTACAGCCGTAGATCGCTGATCTGTCGGGATTGCGGCGCGT
>NZ_JTIZ01000095.1:0-889 GCF_000801125.1 Rhodococcus sp. Chr-9 | reverse complement strand
CAAAACTTTAAAGACGGATTCAATTTCAGGAACAACGGGCTCGAAATCCAGTTATAGTACCAGTGGCATCATTGCGGATTATAAGAAACACGGGTATGAGTTAGTTACTGATGGCTATCCAGCAGATTTGACATTCGACAATGATGACAAAACTGCTCAGAACTTCACGGTTCACTTGAAGCATCAGCTGACGCCAGTGAATCCAACGGATCCACAGACACCGGGAGCGCCAATCCATCCAGATGAACCAGATGGACCAAAGTGGCCAACTCGCACCAACTATGATAAGACGGTCCATGAGACCGTCAGTTATGTTGATCAGACTGGACACGTAGTGGCCAAGCCGCACACTGATTCTGTCAACTTCACACGAACCGTCGTTGTCGATAACGTTACTGGTGAAGTGATTACGAGTGGTGCTGGAACAACCGCCTGGACAGCGACAAATGGTGATACAACCTTTGATGCCGTTGTTAGTCCAGTGGTGTCGGGATCTGTAGCTGATAAAGCGCAGACAGCTGTCGTAACTGACCTGAATGCCGATTCAGCAGATGTTAATGAGACCGTGACATACACGAAAGTCGGATCATTGGTACCAAGCTCAAGTGATGGGAACTTCCCTAGAGTACCAAGAGTAGTCTATCCAAATGACCCACGTGATGCGACGAAGGTTACACCAGCCGGTGTACCGACGGTACCAGGTTATACAGCACATGATCCAGAAGGTCATGTTTTGACACCCGGTAGCCGTTATCAGCCAAGTGATCCGACGAAAGATACAACGATCACCTATACCGCAGATCAGCAAAAAGGTAGTGTCAGCTACGTTGATGATACGACCGGCAAAACTTTAAAGACGGATTCAATTTCAGGAACAACGGGCTCGAAA
>NZ_JTIZ01000015.1:0-15082 GCF_000801125.1 Rhodococcus sp. Chr-9 | reverse complement strand
CTGATTGCCAGGTGTCTCACGAACATCCTGACAACCAGCGAATTGCCGTAGCGGACGACCAATGGTGTAGCGGATGGACGGTCACATGATGTGGTGCCGACCCACCGGCAGCACCAGCGGCTTGCCGGAGACCGGATCGGAGATCACGCGACTGTCCAGACCGAAGACCGCCTTCACGGTCTCCCCGGTGAGCACCTCGGAGGGATCCCCCGACGCATAGATGCTGCCGTCGGCCATCGCGACGAGGTGGTCGGCGTAGCGCGCGGCGAGGTTGAGGTCGTGCAGCACCATCACGATGGTCGTCCCGCGGTCGCGGTTGAGGTCGGTGAGCAGGTCGAGCACCTCCACCTGGTGGCTGACGTCGAGGAAGGTGGTGGGTTCGTCGAGTAGCAGCAGGTCGGTCTGCTGCGCGAGCACCATCGCGATCCACACGCGCTGCCGCTGACCGCCCGACAGTTCGTCCACGGAACGCTCGGCGAGTTCGGTGGTGTGGGTGGCGGCGAGCGCATCGGCCACTGCCGCGTCGTCCTCCCGGCTCCAGCGCGAGAGCACCCGCTGGTGCGGATGCCGACCGCGGCCCACCAGATCGGCGACGACGATGCCCTCGGGGGCGATCGGCGACTGCGGCAGCAGCCCGAGCGTGCGGGCGAGCTTCTTGGCGGGCAAGCGGTGGACGTCCTTGCCGTCGAGCAGGACGTGGCCGCCGCGCGGCGACAACAGTCGCGACATCGACCGCAGCAGCGTCGATTTCCCGCACGCGTTGGCGCCGACGATGCACGTGATCCGCCCCGGCGGCACCTGCAGGTCGAGGTTCTCGACGACGGTGCGGTTGCCGTAGCCGAGTTCGAGGTTCTCGGCGATCAGGGCGTGCGTTGCGGTCACAGCGAGCCTCCCGCGCGGTTGGAGCGAATGATGAGGTAGACGAGATAGGGCGCGCCGAGCGCACCCGTCACCACCCCCACCGGGTAGCGCGTGCCGAAGGCGTATTGGCCGACGAAATCCGCGACCAGCACGAGCAGCGCCCCGACGAGTGCCGCCGGGACGAACAGCGACGTGCCCCGCCCCACGATCCGCGCGGCGATCGGGCCGGACAGGAAGGCGACGAATGCGATGGGTCCGGCCGCGGCGGTCGCGAACGCGATGAGTCCGACCGCGGAGACGATCGCGAACACGCGTGTGCGTTCGACCCGCACGCCGAGTGCCTGCGCGGCATCGTCGCCGAGCTGGACCATCGACAGGTTGCGTGTCTGCACGAGCAGCACGGGCCCGAGCACCAGGAGGGCGGCGACGACGGGCACCGTCGCACCCCACGTCGCACCGTTGAGGCTGCCGGTGAGCCAGCGCATCGTCTCCTGCAGATCCCAGGTCGCCGCGGTGCTCAGCAGGTAGGAGGTGACGCTGTCGAGCATGGCGGCGATACCGATGCCGATGAGGATCAGGCGTGTGCCCGCCACCCCGCCGCGATAGGACAGGCCGTAGATCAGGAGAGCCACGGCGAGACCGGCGATGATCGCGACGACCGACACCCCGGTGCCACCGAGTCCGAGCACGATGATGGCGAAGGCCGCCGCGGCACCGGCCCCGGAGCTGATGCCGATGATGTCGGGGCTCGCGAGCGGGTTGCGGAGCATCGTCTGGAAGGTGATGCCGCCGAGCCCGAAGCAGATTCCGGCGACCACCGCGAGGACCGCGCGGGGAAGTCTCAGGCGTCCGACGGTGAAGTTCGCGCCGGCCACGTCCTGTCCGAGGACGACGCGCAGCACGTCCGCGGGCGGATAGAACGTCTTGCCGAACATCAGATTCGCGGCGAAGGCTGCGGCCACGAGAGTCGTGAGCACGGCGATGACGAGGTGTCGACGCCGTCCGCGCCGCACTCTGCTCGCGGCGAGTTCGTCGATGTCGGGTTCGGTGGTCTCGAGTGTGATTGTCACAGTTCGCGCAGCTTCTGCCGTCGGACGATGTACACGAAGAAGGGCGCTCCGATGAGCGCGGTGATGATGCCGACGTCGATTTCGGCGGGTCGCGCCACGATGCGGCCGACGACATCGGCGGCGGTGAGCAATCCCGCGCCGACGAGAGCGGAAAACGGCAGCAACCACCGGTTGTCGATGCCGATGAGCAACCGGCACAGGTGCGGCACGACGAGGCCGACGAACGCGATGGGGCCGGCGATGGCGGTCGCCGCCCCGCACAACAGCACCGCACCGAGCGAGGCGATGCCGCGGGCGAGAGCGACCCGTTCGCCGAGACCGGCGGCCATGTCGTCGCCGAGCGCGAGCGAATTGAGGCTGCGCGCCGACAGCAGGCAGATGGCGAAGCCGAGGACGAAGAACGGCAACGCCTGGGAGATGGCGTCGAAGTTCGCTCCACCCACGCCGCCGATCTGCCACGACCGCACGCTGCCGGCGATGTCGCCGCGCGGCAGGATCACGGCGGTGACGAACGACGCGAGCGCCGCCGAGGTGGCGGCACCGGCGAGGGCGAGCTTGAGGGGTGTCGCTCCCCCACGCCCGAGCGACCCGATCGTGTAGACGAACACCGCAGCGGCGGCGGCACCGATGATCGCGACCCAGATCATCGACGTCTGCGTCCACAATCCGAACCATGCCATGCCGATCACGACGGCGAGCGAAGCACCCATGTTGACGCCGAGAATGCCCGGGTCCGCCAAGGGATTACGGGTCACCCCCTGCATCACGGCGCCGGCGAGACCGAGCGCCGCGCCGACCAGCAGCGCGAGCACCGTGCGCGGGATGCGTTTGGCGATCGCGCCCTGACCGATGTTGTCGGTGGCGCCGCCGAGAGCCGCGACGATGTCGGCCCAGTCGACGTTGCGCGAACCGATCGTGATCGATGCGATCACCAGCAGGACGAGCACACCGAGCAGAACGAGAAGCCAGACGGAATTGCCGATGGTCGAGCGCCCCTTCTCGGAGGCGCTCGGCATCGACTCGTCGTGTAGTGCGGTCACTCCGCGTTCGTCTTGGCAGCTGCGTCGGAGAGCAGCTGGACGTAGTCGGACAGAACCCAGGAGATCGCCAGCGGCGTCGGGTTCGCTGCGGTGCCGAGCGGCCCGGAGCCGTCGAGGAAGACGATCGAGCCGTTGCGGACGGCGGGCATCTGCGACAGCAGCGGGTCGGCCTCGAGCGCGTCGACGAGTTCCTGGTCGCCGTAGGTGACGATGATCTGCACGTCGTCGAAGACGTCGACCTGCTCGGCGCTGACCTTCTTGGAGAAGGCGTCGTCGGTGGAGGCGTCCGCGACGCTCTTCGGGGTGGCCAGTCCGAGGTCCTCGAAGAAGGCGGCGCGGGTGTCGTTGGCGGTGTAGAAGCTGACCTGGCTCAGGTCGGCGGTGTCGACGTGGGTGAGGAACATCGTCGCCTTGCCCTCGAGTTCGGGGTGGGCGGCGGCCGCGTCGGCGATCTCCTGTTCGAGGCTCGCGACGAGCTCCTCGCCCTCCTCGGCCATGCCCAGGCCGGCGCTGTTGAGCTCGATCATGTCGCGCCACGAGGTGGCCCAGGGAGCCTCCGGGTACGCGACGACGGGAGCGATCTCGCTGAGGGTCTCGTAGTCCTCCTGCGTCAGACCGGAGTAGGCGGCGAGGATGACGTCGGGGTTCGTGTCGGACACGGCCTCGAAGTCGATGCCGTCGGTCTCGTCGAACAGCACGGGGGTCTCGGCGCCGAGTTCCTCGAGACGTTCCTCGACCCACGGCAGCATGCCGTTGCCGTCGTCGTCACCGAAGTTGGCGGCTGCCATACCCACCGGTACGACGCCGAGCGCGAGCGGCACCTCGTGGTTGGCCCAGTTGACCGTGGCGACGCGTTCGGGTTTCTCGTCGAGGGTGACGGTGCCGAGCGCGTGCTCGATGGTGATCGGGTACTCGCCCGAACCGGCGGAGCCGGAGTCGGCGGTGTCCGAGGAGTCGGAGGATCCACAGGCGGTGAGACCGAGGGCGACCGCGACGGATGCGGCGGCGATCGTCAGGAGGCGCTTCGAACGCATGGAGGCAGAACTCACTCTCGTACGGGGTGGGGGCTCGGCCTTACCACTGGCGGCAGTTAGGCGAGGTTTGCCTAAACCGTAATGTTCGCCCGAATCCGACGCAATCGCTCGATCGGGACATCCCCTGTAGCGATCGGGACATCAGCCCACCCGGAACATTCCCGGTGTCGTGCCGGTGACCCTACGGAAGGCCGCGCCGAACGCGCTCGCCGATCGGTAGCCCACCTGTTCGGCGACGTCGTCGACATCCGTGCCGTGGCCGAGCAGCATCACCGCTCGCTGCGCACGGACCGCCGCGACCCAGCGTCCGAGACTCAGGCCGGTCTCCGACCGGAAGGTGCGGGTGATGGTGCGGGTGCTCACCCCGAGTTCGGCCGCCCAATCCGAGAGCGTCCGCGGATCGCTCGGGTCCTCGGCGATCGCCTCGACGATCGGTCGCACGACCGTCGACGACGGCACCTGCACCATCAGTTCGTGCTCGGCGGGGGTGAGTACGTCGAGCACCATGCGCTCGGTCAACGACCGCGACTCGTCGCCGAGACGATCGTCCGCCAGCCGGTCGAGCAGCAGTCGCAGCAGGGGTGCCATCTCCACCGCGACCGGACCGTCGGACAGCGAGGGAGCGGAGTCGATCCCGAAATGCGCGGTGCGGTACCAGGTTCCGGCGGGCATGACACCCCAGTGCAGCAGGCCCGCCGGAATCCACAGTCCCATCGTCGAGGTGATGGTCCATGTGCGCGACCCGATGGTCGCGCTGGACGCACCTCGGTCGTTCCACAGCAGCTCGTGCGTCGGGTGCGAATGCGGCTCGAAGCGGGTCTCGCGGGAGACGAGTTCGTCCATGCCTGCGATGACGAACGGCACGTCGATCTCGCCGGCCTCGTAGACCGGCAACGTCCTGCTCTCCGCCGCCTCGACACTCTTCACTCGGCCTCCTCCGCTGCACGACGACGACAATCCTCACACGTCGCGCTGCCGAGGCGCCGGTCAGGACAGGATCTCGACGTACCCTTCCGTGCCGTGCACGCGGATGCGCTGTCCGTCGCGGATGATGCGGGTCGCGTCCTCGACACCCACGACGGCCGGCAGCCCGTACTCGCGCGCGATGACCGCGCCGTGCGTCATCACGCCGCCGACCTCCGTCACCAGCGCGCTGACGGTGACGAACGCCGGGGTCCAGCTGGGGTCGGTGAACGCCGTGACCAGAATGTCACCGGGTTCGAGATCGGCCCGGTCCATGTCGGTGACCACGCGGGCGCGGCCCTCCACGACACCGGTGGACACCGCGATACCGGGTAGCGCCCCGTCGGGCAGGCCGTCACGGCTGTACGCACCGGTGAGCGTCTCACCTGTCGACAGCAGCACCCGAGGCGGCGTGAGCGTGGCGAACGATGCGAACTCCCGCTTCCGCTCCGCAACGAGGTCACCGACCGGTCGTGGCGCGCGAACCACGTCCTCGAGTTCGTCGAACCGCAGGAAGAAGATGTCCTCCTCGTCGTCGATCACCCCGGCTCGGACGAGACGTTCCGCCTCCCGCAACAATGCCTGCTTGTAGACGAAGTAGCGGCCGATCATGCCGTACTTCGGATACTCCCGATATCCCGCGAAAGCGCGGACCCGGTCGACGAGCCTCTCGATCTCCCGCTCCTTCTGCTCTCCGTCGGGCAGACCCCGCACACGTTCGAGGAGTTCGCGCTTCTTCTCCTCCGCCTGGCGGCGACCATCGTCGAAACGCTTTGTCGCGGCACCGGTTTCGAAGTTGTCGAGATTGCTCACGATCATCGGGACCAGCATCGTGGGGCGCTCACCCCATCTGGGCCGGGTGATGTCGATTTCCCCGACACACCGCCTGCCGTACTTGTCGAGGAAGTCCTCGAGTGCCGCTCGTACCTGCGGTCCGCCCTCACGCGCGCCGAGTTCGTCGAGGAAGCGTGCGTCGTCGAAGCCCTCCTCGTCGACCTGCCGCAGGAACGCCACGACGTCCGGGTACGGGCGTGCGGCATCGGCGACGTCGAGCAGCGCCAACCCCATCTCCGAAGTGACGTTGTAGGGCACCGAGCGCGAGACGACGTCCGCAACGTTCTTCTCCCCCAACCATTCCTGCCCCACCTCGTTGAGCCGCTCGGCCGCGTGCATACCGGCGGCGAGCACCTCTCCGACCTGTTTACCGAACAACGACTCTTGCAGTTCGCGGATGTCGGCGCGGATGAAATCGAGCAGTGCCGAACCGGTTTCGTTCTCGATGCGACGCGCCGATTCGGCGATCGCGGCCTCGTTGCGCGCGACGAGTTCGGGCACGACGGCCGGGTCGATCTCGTCCGGAGCGGGTGGCAGGCCGACCCGCGAGGCGGCAGGGTCATCCGGGCGCGTCGGGACGAATCCTCGATCGAGCACGGTTCGCAGCGCGTCGCCGAAGAGCGGGTCGGACCTGCCGATCATGTCCACGATGCCCGGTCCCTGGGTGGGTGAGGCCAGCATGGGCGTGACGTCGACGAACAGCCGCCCACCCGCGTGTCGCATGGGCGCACGGCTGGTCAACTGCCACAAGGAGATTCCCAACGGTTTCAGCGGATCGGTCATCATCTGCTGATGTCCGACGGACAGGTACACGTGATTGTCGTCGTCGCCGGCCTCCGGGACGGGGAACAGCGTGGTGATCGGTCGACTCTGCACGATGTGGAAGACGCCGTCGGCCAGGCACCATTCGATGTCCTGGGGACGCCCGAAGTGCGCTTCGAGGCGCCTGCCCAACCCGACGAGTTCGACGAGGTGCGTGTCGCTCAGCACCGGTGTCTCCTGCCGTTGCGTCCGGTCCACGACCTCGTCGGCACGCACCGCGTACGCGTCGGCGTTCACCAAGCCCGACACCAGGTCGTCACCGAGCCCGGCGACCGCATCCACGCGGGACACCGTGCGGTCCGAAGTGACGGGATCGGCGGTGAACAGCACACCCGATGCCTGCGGGAACACCATCCTCTGCACGACCACGGCCATGTACACCTTCCGGTGGTCGAAACCGTTGTTCACCCGGTAGGCGACGGCACGCTCGGTGAACAACGAGGCCCAGCACCTGCTCACGTGCCGGAGAACGTCCTCGACACCCCGGATGTCCAGGTAGCTGTCCTGTTGCCCGGCGAACGACACCGTCGGCAGATCCTCGGCGGTCGCGGACGAGCGCACCGCGACGGGCACGTCCTCCCCGAGTTCGCGGACCCGCGCGGCGATCTCCTCCGCGATGTCACCGGGGATCGTGCACTCTTCGATCTCCGTACGGATCTGTGTGCTCAGCGCTGCGATGTCGTCGGGTTCGGCCTTCGCGAGTCGCTCGAGCAGGTCATCGATACGCGGTAGCTCGGAGAGCACCGTTCGATAGGCGTCCGTCGTCACGCAGAACCCGTCGGGCACGTCGACGTCGTCGGCGGACGTATTGCCGCGGAGCGGCACGAGGCGCCACAACTCCCCCAGGCTCGCTCCCTTGCCACCCACGATCGACACCGCCGTGCGGTCGGTCTCCCGAAGATTCTGTATGTAACCCATTCCTGCTCCCCACCTGCGACTTCAATGCTGTGTGGGCGAGTATGAACCCAATTTTCGATCCTCATGAGGGCCGAGGATCCGGTATAACGTGAAAGGGGGAAGACGAATTTCGACGCTACAGCGGCGCGCCGAACTGCGAGCCCAGCCGCAATGCCTGGTCCGCCACCAGTTCCGCCAGGTCGACCCGCTCCTCGAGACTGCCGGTGAGCATCACCCACGAGCGTCCCGTGGCAGTGAGCGCGTCGACGAACCACTCCGTCATCTGCGCGCGGATGTGTTCGCCGTCCCGGATGCCGTCCTGCACGAACGGAACACCGTTGTGGTCGGTGAGCAAGTACAGCGCTTGCCGGTCGCGGACACCGCGCCACGCCCGTTCACTGCTGCCGAGATAGCGTCGCTCCCACACGGTGGTCGCGAACGCGTCGGTGTCGCAGACGAGCAGCGGAGACCCTTCCCGTGCTGCCTGTTCCTCGAGTCGCGTCTGTTCGACGGCGATGTTCTCGAAATCGTCGCCGGCCCACACGATGTCGTCGACGGTTCCGGTGCGGAGCTTGTCGTAGGTGACCTGTCGTCCGTATTCCGGCACCCAGCCGGTTCGTTCCCACACACCACCGCGATTTCGGAATCGACGCACCAACTCTCGGCTCACGGTGGTGGTGCCCGTGGATTCGGAGCCGAGGACGACGATGCGGGTCGTGAGGCCGGCACGGGCCGGTGCGTCGAGATCGTCCCAGCGCCCGGCGAGATCATTACGGCAGGCTGTGCCGGAGGCGGGATGCGCGACACGGAGCGGGTCGACGCACACGTGCGTGGCCGAGAAGCGTCGCGCGAGCTCGTCGCCGTACTTCTCGCTGGAGACCACCGCATCGACCGGAACATCGGTGACGGTGCGCGCGGCTGCTTTCATACAGGCGACCTGCGCGGCCCATACGGTGTCCGATTCCAGGTCCATCGGTGCGTCGCACGGAATTCCCGTCACGGTGACCGCCGTGTCGACGGCGTGTGATTCGCGCATCCATGACACGCGGTCACCCAACGGAATCGTCTCTGCTGCAGAGGACATGACGACGACGGTGACGCGTTCGGCGATTTCCGCAGCGCGCCGGACGAGGTGATGGTGACCGACGTGAGGTGGATAGAACTTCCCGATGACGAGTGCGTGCCGATACATCACTGCACCTCCACCAGTTGCCGCTCGACCGCCATGGAGCGTCGCCAGGCAACCAGGCCCCGAATGCACAGGAGCAGGAAACCTGCGTACAGCAACGCCGTGAGCGTCAGTCCCTTGTGCAGGTAGAGCGGGATGTAGATCAGGTCGGCGACGATCCAGAGCAGCCACGACTCCCACCGCTTCTTCGCCTGCCCCCACGTCGCGAGCAACGACAGCACGGTGGTGGTCGCGTCCCAGAACGCGACGGTCGAGTTCGTCGCGACCTCCAGTAACGCTGTCAGCCCGATCACCGCAGCGACACCGACGACCGCGAGCACGCTCCACTCGGTCGTGTTCGTGCCCGTCACCGGCAGGGCATCCCCGTCGCTGCCCCGCGCCCAGTTGCTCCAACCCCACACGGCGAGCACGATGTACACGACCTGCAGTCCGGAATCGGCGTAGAGTCCGGCGGTCGCGAAGAGCAGGATCCACACGAGGTTGTTGGCGATCCCGATCGGCCAGTTGAGGATCGACTGCCGTCCCACCAGATACACGCACCACGCGCCGCTGACGAAGCCGAACACTTCGGCCCAGGTGGTGGGCGTACCGAGTGCGGTGAATGCCGTCGAGTTCAGAAATGCGATCATCATCGCCGCCTTTCGCTTGTGGCAGCGATTAGATCATGTTTGCTCTAACTGATGCAACGGTGAAACCGACTTCGGTGTTCTCGACGGCGCTATACGACGTCGAGAACACCGAGGTTTCGGAGGATCAGCGGGGGTCGGGGCCCTCCACGAGCGGCAGGGATTCGTCGGCGGTCCACGCGTTGAGCGAACCGTCGTACACCGCAACGTCCGACCGACCTGCAGCTGCGAGCGCGTGCGCGAGTCCGGAGGCCGCGATGCCGCCGCCACAGTAGGTCACCGGCTTGACGTCCGGATTCAGGGCACCCGCCTTGTCGAAGATCTCGCGCAGTTCCGCCGCCGGCTTCAAGCGTCCGGTCGACGGGTCGACGAGGTCGCCGAAGGGGATGTTGATGCTGCCGGGGATGTGTCCGCGCCGCGGGTAGGACGGGCTCTCGCCGCGGTAGGTCGCAGGATCCAGGGCGTTGATGATCAGCGTGTTCGGGTCGTCGAGCGACGCCGCGATCTCCTCCGTCGACCGCACGAGCTCGGGCCGATGCTGCGAGGTGAAGGTCGCACCGTGCGGGACCACCTGCTCGTCGGAGACCGGATAGCCGGCAGCCTTCCAGGCGGGCAGTCCGCCGTCGAGCACGGCGGCGTCGCCGAAACCTTCGAGCCGCAGCTGCCACCACAGTCGCGCGGCCCAGATGCCGTTCTTCTGGTCGTACAGCACCACACGGCGTCCCTCACCGATGCCGACCGCACCGGCGGCGGTGGCGAGCCGTTCCGACGACGCCGCGGTGAACGGTTGCGGCGCTTCGTGATCGGAGAAGTCCGTGAACAGGTCGGCGTAGACCGCGCCGGGAATGTGCTCTTCCAGGTAGGTCGCCAACCCGGGTTCGACGCGCACGGACCCGTCCGGCGGCGTGCTCAGGTGCACGGTGGCGTCGACGATGACGAGGTCCTCGTCCCCCAACTGCTCGTACAGCCACTCCGCGGAGACGGTGTTCGGCTTCGTGTCGCTCATCGAGGTCCTCCTCTGCTCTCGGTATCTCCTTCCAGTAGAGCAGCCATACGACTTGGGTGGGTTCGTCCCCGCTGAGCGGTGTCTAACCCACCGAGATCGGGCGGGTGTTCCAGCTGTCCTCGACCACCCGCGGCTTGCAGGCCTGATAGGCGCCGGCCACCAGTACCGCGACGGCGACCGTCATGAAGGCGAACGAGGCCGCCCAGCCCGAGGTGAGGTCGTGGAAGACACCGAACAGCAGCGGGCCCAGGCACGCCACGGTGTAGCCGACACCCTGGGTGAATCCCGACAGGGCTGCGGATCCGGCGTGGCTGCGGGAGCGCAGATTGATGAGGGTCAGGGCCATCGGGAACGTGCTCGGCCCGAGTCCGAGCAGCACGATCCACAGGATCGGTGCACTCATCGGCGCGATCCACAGGCCTGCGAAGGCGACGAGGAAGCACGACGCGCACGCCACGACCACGGGGAACGGATTCGTCATCCGCGCGCACAGTGACGGAGCGCCGAATGCGGAGACCAGTCCGAGCAGGGCGAACAGCCCCACCATCGCGCCTCCGAAAGCGGGGCTGGCACCGGCGTCGGCGAGGATGTCCGGGATCCACGTGAACATCGAATAGGTGACGAGCGACGTCATGCCGAACATGCCGACCATCCCCCAACCCACCGGCGACCGCCAGACCCTGCCGTCGACGTTCCGGTCGACGGGAGCCACTTCCCCGGCATCGGCATTCCGATGACGCAGCAGCACCCACACCCACGGAACGGCCGCAGCGAATCCGACGAGCGCCCACACTCCGAGCGAGACGCGCCAGCCGAAGGCGTCGGCGAGAGGAACCGCGACGAAGGCGGGCACGATGGTGCTCAGCTGCACGCCGACGATGTACACCGAGCTGACGAGTGCCAGCGTGTCGGAGAAGTAGCGCTTGACCAGAGGAGGGATGACGACGTTGCCGATGCCCATCCCACCGAGCGCGAGCCCCGACAGGAGCAGCAGCGACCAGGTGTCGGTCATGAGCGCGCGGGTCGCCATGCCCACGCCGGCCATGAGCATGGCGATCAGCGCGGTGCGTTCGAGTCCCCATCGTCGGCCGAGCGCCGGGGTGGCGAGGCCGAAGGCCGCGAACATCGCGGTCGGGATCATGCCGAAGACACCGACGACCGTGGACGAGAAGCCGATCTCCTCACTGATCTGCGCGGCGAGCGGGCTGAACGAGGTGACCGCAACTCTCAGCACGAGGGCCGACATCGCGATCGCACAGAACACCAGCAGCCGGCCACGCAGAAGACTCACACCGGAAATCATAGGATGATGGGATGACTTCGGAAAAACCTGTTCAGCGAACGAACCTGATCGAGCAGGTCACCGAGCAGTTGCGCAGTGAGATCTGCAGCGGTCGCTGGAAGGTCGGTGAGAAGATCCCCACCGAACCGCACCTGTGCGAATTCACCGGCACCGGCCGCAACACCGTCCGCGAAGCCGTGCAGGCCCTCGTCCACACCGGCATGCTCGAACGTCGCCAGGGCTCGGGCACCTACGTCCTCGCGACCTCCGACGTCACCGGCACCCTCGGCAAGTATTTCGCCACGGCCCACGAACGCGATGTGCTCGAACTGCGGCAGGCCCTCGACGTCACCGCCGCCGTCCTGGCCGCGCGCCGGCGCACCCCCGACGACGTGGCCCGGCTCGAACAGTTGCTCGCCGAGCGCAACCGATTGTTCGCCGGATCCGACATCGACGCCGCGGTGGCCGCCGACGTCGCCCTGCACCGCGGCATCGTCGAGGCCAGCCACAACGCGGTGTACCTCGAGTTCTACGACTCGCTGCTTCCGTCGATCCGCCGCACCATCGACCGGCACGTCCGCGTCACGGGCCTGGGTTTCGAACCCGAACACACCACCTTGGTCTCCGCCGTCATCGCCGGCGACGAGGACGCCACCGTGAAGGCGGCGCAGGGGCTCTTCGCGGAACTCACCGACTGACGCCGCCGCTCATCGAACCCCGGCCGAACGCAGGCCGTCCGCGAGGGTGTACGCCTCCGGAGAGCTCAGGAGAAGTTCGTCGAACTCGACGCCCGGGCCACCCAGCGCGACACGCAGCACCGGATGACCTCGCTTCATGGCGACCAGGCGCTTGATGCCGCGCGGGTGCCGGAAGGTGCCCACCTTCAAGAAGCCGGAGATCACCATGCCCGATCTGATGCCGAGGATCTCGGACGTCCATCCCGGAAGGACCTCCACGCCGGTGATCGCCGAGATCGGCACCTCCATCGCGGATCGGCGGACCATGAAGGCTTCCCACCGAGAGAAGGACAGGTGGAGGGTTGCGTTGTCGTATGTCGTTTCGGCCATGACGTCGGACCTTCCGTCGACGGTAAACTGACTACAGCACTGAGAACATTATCACGGTGATAACAATGATGGGTAGGTACCGATGGCGAAGACGTCCCCGATCGCGGAAGTCGTGCTGCATCCGGTTCGACTGCGGATCGTGCAGCAACTCGGAGGACGGCAGCTGACCACGAGCGAACTCCGGTCGGCACTCCCCGACGTCACCCAGGCCACGCTCTACCGACACGTCGCAGCATTGATCGACGCCGAGATCGTCACCGTCGTCGACGAACGTCGCGTGCGCGGAACCGTCGAACGCACCCTCGCGCTCGGCGACCGCATGGCACACGTCGGCCACGACGACCTCGCGGCGATGAGCGACGCCGAACTGCGCAATGCCTTCGTCACCTTCCTGGGTGCGCTCGGCGAGAGCTTCGACAAGTTCATCGGGGACGACGACCGGAGCCTGCGGGACTATCTGGGTTTCGGGACCACCCCGCTCTACGTCACGACCGACGATCTCGCGGATATCCAGAGCAGGCTCGCCGACATCCTCGCCCCGTATCGCACGGATACCGGTGACGACCGGATGCGCATCACCCTGACGACCGCGGTGATACCGGTTCCTCCTGGCACCGCGTCCGAAGAGGGGTAGGGCTCGACAGAGGAACAGACCTCAGCGGAACTCGTCGACGTGCGCGTCGGCCCACTGCGCGAAGATCGTCGTGGGCCGGCCGAAGTCGAACCGATGTCGGACGGTTACGCCTTCCCGTACCGTGTCTGCGGGAGGTAGACATGACAGTTGCCGGTACGTTGTTCCGTCTCGCAGGCCCCTTCAACTCCATGGTCATGGCAGCCGCCGGTCTACCCGTCATCGGTAACCGGATCCGCAGCTATGTCGCACCGATCAGGTACACGGGTCGAAAATCCGGCAGGACGATCACGTTGCCGATCAGTTACCGACGTTCGGGCGACTCCGTGATGATCGGCGTCGCGATGCCCGACGAGAAGTCCTGGTGGCGCAACTTTCTCGGCGCCGGTGCTCCCATGAGCATCCAACTCGACGACGAGGAACGCACCGGCCATGCCGTCGCGACACGCGACGAACGCGGTCGCGTCGAGGTTGTGCTGCAACTCGATCCCGCCTGATCCGGTCATCCGAGACGAGCGGGGCACTCAGCGGCACAACGCGGCATATCATTCCGGTGAACAACGCGCGTAACAGAATTCGGCGGCGGTAACCTGAGCGGTACACGACATCATCACGATGCCGTTGGACACCATCCGGAAAATTTCGCTGGGATCCTCTCGGAGGCCGACGTGCGTGGATTCGGTATCGATCTCGGAACAGCCAACACCGTAGTCGGAACGCCCGACGAGGGCATAGTGCTCAACGAACCGTCGCTGATGATGGTGCGGACGAAGGAACCGCGCCGAGCGCTCGCGATCGGCAAGGAGGCGAGTGACCTCGTCGACCGCACACCCGGTGGGATCACTCCCGTCCACCCCATACGCGACGGGGTGATCGTGGATCTCGAAACGGCACGGACGTTCGTCACGGCCGTGCTCGCCCAGCTCGCGCCCCGACGTCGCTACGGCATCCGGCCCGTGGGCGTCATCGCAGCTCCCGCCGGGGCCACGCCGCTCGAGCGTCGTGCGCTGCTCGAGGTGGGGCACGAGGCCGGTCTGCGGAAGGTCGGATTGATTCCCGAGCCGGTCGCCGGTGCCATCGGGTGCGGGATCGACCCGCTCGAGCCCCGAACCCATCTCGTCGTCGACATCGGCGGCGGCACTGCGGAAGTCACCGCTCTCTGCTACGGCGGTGTCCTGTCGCACCGCAGTTGCCGCATCGCCGGGGACGACCTGACGAGCGCGATCCTCCGGTATCTCCGCGCCGAACACCAGATCATCGTCGGCGAACTCACTGCCGAGCGCGCCAAGGTGGGTGCGCCCGAGACCGCCGACGAACGGTCGCTCGTGGTGGAAGGTCGCGACGCCGCGACCGGCCGCGCGCGTCTGGTGACACTCGAGACCGAAGAGATCATGGATGCGGTCCGGCCCACCACGACGAGCATCGTGCAGACGCTGTCGAGCTGCCTGGACGACCTGCCGCCGCGCGCGATCAGCGACGTGATGGCCGAAGGCATCCTGGCGATCGGCGGCGGATCGATGCTGCGCGGCGTGCCGCAACTGCTCGAGGAGGCCTTCGGCCTGCCGGTGAAGACCGCCGAGCGTCCGCTCACCTGCGTCGCCGAGGGCGCGACCTCGTGCATCGAGCACGCCGACGTGATCGCCGCCTACGCCGCCTGACCTGTCAGGGATTCGGCGTCCGGAGCTGCGCGAGGTAACGCTCGAGCAGACCTTTGACGGCTCTTCGCACTTGGTAGGGGCGGGTGTCGATCGACCCCGTTG
>NZ_JTIZ01000094.1:0-2771 GCF_000801125.1 Rhodococcus sp. Chr-9 | reverse complement strand
TCGCACCCAGCCGGCACCAGTACCACTGCTAACTGCGAAGAGCCGACAAAGCCTGCACGAGGACCTCGTGGGCTCGTTCGAGCAGGTCGGCCTGCTCGAGCAGCACGGACTGATCGGCGCTCTCGGCACCGGGGACGGATGCGCCCTCGCGGACACGCGCCAGCAAAGCGTCGACCTCCTCGCGGACGTGTGCGGGATCGACGGTGGGGCGTGCGCCGGGAAGGTGTTCGCCCGGACGTGGAATCGGCGTGCTCATCGCCGTCCACGCTAGTCGATGGATGCGACCGGGCTACACCCTCCGGTGCGGATCAGACCGTCGCCGCCCACGCGTCCACGACGGACCGCGCCCGCTCGTCCACCGGACGGACCTGTCCGAATCCGGGGTTGGCCCAGGCGATGTCGAGCAGACCCCGCAGCGCCTCCATCGGATCGGCGGCCGACGGCGCGGCGGCGAGGTGAAGATCACCCCCGTCGACCGTGACGTCCCACGAGTCGTGCGATGCGACACGGAGCCGGTCGGCCGGCTGATCGAGACTCGTGAGCGAGGCCGCGACGTAGGTCGGGCGCTGCTCGGCCGGAGCCCGCAGCAGATCGTCGACGGTGCTGACCCCGGTCAGCACGAGCAGGGAATCCGCACCGACGGCGTTGGCGCCTTCGATGTCGGTGTCCAACCGGTCACCGATGACGAGGGGACGACGGGCACCGCCGCGACGGATCGCGTCCTCGAGCAGCGGAGCTGCGGGTTTGCCCGCCACGATCGGGGTCGCGCCGGTGGCGTTGTGCACCGCCGCGACCATCGACCCGTTGCCGAGGACGAGTCCGCGCTCGGTCGGCAGGGTCGAGTCGACGTTGGTGGCCACCCACAGAGCGCCTGCGCGGACGGCGAGCGTCGCCTCCGCCAGGATCGCCCATCCGGTGTCCGGGGAATGCCCCTGCACCACCGCCACCGGATGCGCGTCCGCGGACCGAACCGGGGTGAGGCCGACACCGGCCACCTCCTCGGCCAGGGCCTCGGTGCCGACGACGAGCACCGGCACACCGGCCGGGAACCGCTCGGCCAGCAGGCGCGCAGCGGACTGCGAGCTCGTCACCACCGACGAGTCGTCGGCCGGGAAGCCGAGTTCTCGCAGGTGCAGGGCGACCTCCGACGGCCGGCGGCTGGCGTTGTTCGTCACGTACAGAACGGTGTCGTCACCGGCGGCCAGCGCCTCGCGAGCACCCGGGACGGGTTCGGCGCCCCGGTAGACGGTGCCGTCGAGGTCGAGCAGCAGGACGTCGTAGATCCGACGCAGACTGTCGCTGGAAGCCGTACTGCCGGAAACGTCGGTGCCGTCGGTCACGGCGACTCTCCGGTGAGCTCCTCCACCCGCTCCTCGGCGTCGGTGACGCCTTCGATGTCCGCGCCTGCGGAGTGCAGGAACCATTGCAGGCCTTCTTCGGTCCGCCCGGCGGCGACGAGAGCGTCGGCGTAGGCGTAGAAGAGACGGGCAGCCGGTGTACCGGTCCGCTCGGGGTCGAGATCGGGCGTCTGCAGGGTGACGACGGCCTGGTCGTACTGACCGAGATCCATGCGGGCACCGGCGAGGACAATCCGCAGCTCTGTCGCCTCGTCGCCGGTCAGCTTGCGAGCTTCCTCGCTCCGGCCCAGTTCGAGCGCCTTCTCGGGGCGACCGAGACCGCGTTCGCAGTCGGCCATCACGGCGAGCAGTCCGGTACCACCGGACATGCGACGTGCTGCGCGGAGTTCGGACAGCGCCTCCGCCCACTCTCCGGCGTGGTAGGCGGTGATGCCGGCGGCCTCGCGGACGACCGCGATGCGGCCGGCGCGCTGACGGGCGGCGCGAGCATGGGTGAGCGCGGCGCGAGGATCGTCGTCGAGCAGACGACCGGCCATCACCAGATGCCGGGCGACGGAGTTCGCGTTCGACTTGTCCAGGCTCAGCAGATCGCGGCGGATCGTCGGGTCGAGCTCGGATGCCTCGACGTCGTCGGGGATGTCCGGCTCGTCCGGACGTGCATCGCGGCGCTGCGGTGCGATGCCATCGCGCCCGCGACCCGGACCGAATCCACCTTCACCGCCACGACGACGGGGTGCTCCCTCGCCACGACGGTCGCCGGACTGGGGGCCACGGCGGTCGCCGGAATAGCCTCGCCGGTCGCCGCCACCTCGCTGGTCGCCACCACGACGATCGTCGCGGTTGCCGTAGCTGCGCTCACCGCCGGGACGGTCCGAACCCTGACGGGGACGGTCGCCGTACTGCCGACCACGCTCGTCGCCGCGGCTCGACCGGTCATCGCTGCGGCGGGGGCGGTCGTCGCCTCCGGAACGTTCGCGGTAGGGACGGTCGCTGCGACCGGAACGAGCGTCGTCGCGGCCGCGATCCCGGCGGTCTCCGCCCTGGAAGGAACGGCGGTCGTCGCCACGCTGGGAGCGCTGATCGTCACTGCGCTGGGGGCGCCGATCGTCACCGCGCTGCGGACGGTCGTCTCGTCCGGACGAACGTCCGGCGGATCCGTAGCCACCCTGCCGGCGGTCGTCGCCGCGTCCACGCTCGTCGCGGTCGCGGGGTGCGCGCTCGTCGCGGCTGTCGCCGGCGCGTTCCTCGCGCTCGTTCTTGCGGCCCGACCACGGAGTGGATCCTCCACTCCTGAAGGACCGACGTTCACCGTTGCCGTCGGACACAGAAAAATCCTCTCATGAAAACACGAAAGGGGACCCAAACGAGTGGGTCCCCTTTCGGAACGGGTGTTCGGCGGTGTCCTACTCTCCC
>NZ_JTIZ01000093.1:0-13050 GCF_000801125.1 Rhodococcus sp. Chr-9 | reverse complement strand
TCGCACCCAGCCGGCACCAGTACCACTGCTAACTGCGAAGAGCCGATAATCCTTCGCTCCCGCTTCATGGCGGACCCAACAGTGATTAGGTAATCCATAAGATTGCTGGACTCGGTCGTGACGAACTGGATCATCGACTGACTGAGAGAGTCGCGGAGCACTTCGTGTGCCTCCATGTACCTGTCGTGCTCCTCACGGGTGAACCTTTCGACAGGTCGGAAGATCGGATATGGCGCCGATTCGACATCGATCAGCACAGCACCGAATTCGTCATCTATGGACATTGCACCCCCGCCGTGGTTTGCGTTCTCGCGTTGTTCATAGCACGGGTGCCCGACCTGCTTATTTCGATGGCAATGCGCTCTTGCACCTGTCTGCGGGGACCGCTGCCGTGGTGACCACAGTGTTGGCTAGTTATTCACGCGGCGGTGAACCGTAGGCGCTGACGCAGGACGTTTCCACCGGCCCGGGCCGCTACGAGCGACGTATCCCGGAAGCGACAGCCCTGAATTCTCCCATCCTCACATCGTGGAACTCACCACCGGAAGGCAGGCAGGAGCGCTCCGGCTGATAGTGCCCCGTGAAGTGGTGGACTTCGGATCGGCCCGCGGCATGCGCGGTGATCGACGAGTCGCGGTGAATACTATGCTGTTTCGCTTGAACCGGTCAACGACACCACCGGTTCGGTAGCGTGCTGCTTGGCGGCGATCACCGCTCGGAGTTCGTCCATGCTCACATCCGAGACGTAGCGGCGGGTGACCTGCCATTCGTCGTGCTGTTCGATGACCACCGCGGTCGCCAGGCGCAGGAATGCCGCCGGGTTCGGGAAGATTTCCACGACATCGGCTCGACGCTTGATTTCCTTGTTGAGCCGCTCGATCGGATTGTTGGACCAGATCTTCTGCCAGTGCGCCTTCGGGAACGCGGTGAACGCCAGCACATCGTGTTTGGCGGCCTCCATCAACGCCGCGACCTTCGGAAACGACCCGGAGAAGGTGTCGGTGACCTGATCCCACTGCGCGGCGACCTCGACCGGGTCGGTGTGCGCGAAGATCGTCTTGACCGCGGCCATCACCGGCGGCACATGCTTGGCCGCCACCGACGCCCGGATGTTGCGCATGAAATGCACCCGACATCTCTGCCACGACGATCCCGCGAACTGCTGCATCACCGCAGCTTTGAGCCCACTGTGGGCATCGGAGATCACCAGATGCACCCCCGACAGACCCCGGGCTTTGAGGCTGGTGAGGAACTCACGCCAGAACTCGAACGACTCCGAATCACCGACCGCGGTGCCCAACACCTCGCGGGTGCCGTCGATCGACACCCCGGTCGCGACCACCAGCGCCTGGGAGACCACGTGCGCACCGACTCGGACCTTGCAGAAGGTGGCATCGAGGAAGACGTACGGAAAGCTCGTGTGCGTGAGCGTCCGTTCCCGGAAGCGAGCGATCTCGGCATCGAGGCCGGCGCAGATCCGCGAGACTTCCGACTTCGAAATCCCTGACCCGACGCCCAACGCACCGACCAGGTCGTCGACGCTGCGGGTGGAGACGCCGTGCACGTAGGCCTCCATGACTACCGCGTACAGGGCCTTATCGATCCGCCGACGGCGTTCGAGCAGCGACGGGAAGAACGACCCGGACCGTAGTTTGGGGATCTTGACCTCGACATCGCCGCTGGTGGTGGCCACGGTCTTGGTGCGATGCCCGTTGCGATGGGTGGTGCGGGTGTTGGTGCGCTCGTACCGGCCGGCGCCGAGTTTGTCGGTGGCCTCGGCTTCGATCAGGGCCTGCAGGCCGGTGCGGATCAGTTCGGCGAACACGGTGGCGCTGTCGGCACCGGTGAGTGCGTCGAGTTGGGCGAGCAGTGCAGAATGGTCGTGGGTCATCGCGTGGTTGCTTTCTGTGAGTCACTTTGGTCGGTAACTCGTTGATCACTACGCGATGGCCCACCCTTCGCGAGGGAGCGACACGCCGCGGACCTGGCCGGATGCCCTCAGCCGATTCCCACCACTCCCTGGGACTTACCCCTCCGGCTCGCGCTGGTGGAAGACACTCGCCCACGCCGCGAAACGTCAGGTCAGGCTCATGAAAGACAATCCGAGCCCCAGGGAACGCATGTGCGAAAATTTGTGGTGTGGGGTCCTACGAACGCGCACCGAAACGGTGCCCGAACGGGCACCGGCTGGGACCGCACCGGGTGGTCGTGGGATGGACACCGTGTACCTGCGCGACGGCTCTGCGCCCCTCGGGAGCCAGCGGACACCGCACCTACCTGTGCATCGTCTGCGATGCGGAGATCGCCATTCCGCCGCATACGGGACCACGGTTCTCCGGGGTGCAGTGGCCGCCGAGACGGACGCAGGGGCAGCCGCGGCCCGGTTCGTGAGGTGAGCGAGCTGGCCGGATCGCAGACGGGGCGACCCACCCTGCTCCAAAAAATAGCTTGCTAAATTGTGGGTGAACTGGGAAAACGACACGTCCCTTCTGTCGTGTCGATCGGAGACAGTCCCACCATCAAGCCCGGCGATCGGGTGAAGGTCAGCGCACGCGGCAAGTTCGTGTTCACCGTCAAGGACATCGATGAGGACACCGGCATGGCGATGATCGAGGTCAACGCCGACAGCCCGCTCACGTATCCGTGGCCGGCGCGCCTGACCGATCTCGTGCCCGTCGAGGACTGACTGCGAGAGCTCTTCCTCCTGCCGGTCGCACTCGCTTCACCTGTTTGGTGCCGATACGCACTTCCGCTACGGTGACCGCTGCAATCACCGAGTTCCCCGGTAGGTGAGTGATTCCCTGCCGGGTCGAAGGATGGTCCCCGGCGCCCCCCACCGGGGACCATCGCCTTTTCGCTGATGGGTTGTACGTGCAGCGGACGACACGGTGGCTACTCTCGGCGCGTGGAGGACAGGACGCGAGCCATCGGCGATGCCACCGATGCGATGACCGACGATGAGCTCGAGACCGCGATTGCAGCACTGCACGCCCGTGAGCGGGAACTTCTCGTCGCCGGGGACAGCGAGGCGGCGTTCAATCTGATGGGCACGAAGTTCGTTCTGCTGTCCACGCTGGAAGGTCGGCGGCGGTAACCGACTGGTGTACCAATTCGGTTTTTTCTTCATTTCTGTCTGCTGCGGTATTCGTATAGCGGTCTGTGGAGCAGATTCGTACAGGTCCACTGCGCGGCTGACGTATCCCTCTCGGTGGCCGTTCAGGGTTCAGCGCGGCGCAGCCGCTCCGATCATGAGCTCACGCGGGCAACCCGGGCGCGGTAGTCGTGACCGGCGGCGCGCAGTGCCGCGGCAAGTTCCGTTCGCCTGACTCCCTGTTCCATCAGCTCTGTGGCGTTGCTGTCGGTGATCGGGTGGGGCGTGCGGACGACGGCGGCATAGCGGATGCGCTCTTCGAGTTCGTCCGGTTCGTGGGCCGGCTGGTTATCGAGGTATGAGCTGGTGATGACCTCGGTGGGGGCTGTGATGCCGTGTTCCTGGGCGATCTGGCGGGCAGTGGCGGTGAATGCGGAGATGTAGGCTGCGCGGTCACTTGCTTCGAGTTCGTCGACGGCGAGCTGTTCGTCGGCCAGGGCACCCGATTCGGGGCTCTCGTCATCCACCTCGAGCATGCGCCCGTTGATCTCGTCGAATGCCTCTTGTGCAAGATCGGCCAACCCGAAGCGGTCCCATTCTTCGTCGATGTCGAGCGGGACGCGAACCGGCTCGGTACGTCGCGCAGGCAGGTCCTCTTCCGCTGCGGCACCGGTGATGAGCCGGTGGATCAGGTCGGCCTCCCACGAGGTCGGCCTGCCGCGGAGCAATCCTTCGACCGATCCCATGTTGGCGGCAACCACGACCAGGATGTCGGCGAGGGTATCGGCAAAGTCGACCTGTGAGCCGTCGCTGCGGGTGCTTCGGGCGAGGGCGGTCAGAGCTTCGATGGCGGCCGCCTCGGTCTGCGGGTCGATTCCGGTGGTCGAGGGCTGCCGCTTCCCGGCACGGGCCGGCGGTGCAGTGGGAGTGCTGGTGGCGCTGTCGGTGACGGCCCGAAGGGCGTCGGGAAAGGTGGTGCCGGGGTGCGCGGCTTGGTACGCGCGGGCGGCCTTCTTGCGGGCAGAGTTCTTCGTCATGGCGTCTTTCGTTCACAACACTCGTGATGCCGCCCGCATCGGTCATCACTGGTGGACGACGGTAGGCGCAGGTGGTTGCAGATCCGAGGGACCTTGCCCTCGAGTGCTGGCCGTGGTGATGCGGGCACCGATGGCAGCGTCGGGGTCAGCCGTGCAACGCAGCTCTACGCCAGTAGTAACACGGCTGCCCGACACTTTCCCGCCTCGTCGGCCTTATAGCTGCGGCCCGAGGTGCAGATCGGGTGTGGGTGGTTGGTGTTCATGTATGGCCGGAGGTCGGCTGTTCGGCTGTGGTGGTGTGTGGTGGACCTGCGGTGGTCCGTGGAGTGCCTTCGCTGTCGAGATCGGGCCCTGCTCCTCCCCTACCTCGTCGGCATGCGTGAGATTCCGGTGCGGCTCGCCGTCGGCGGGATTCGGTTTCGCTGTCTCTAGGACATCGTCGGTCCTGGTCGACGTGGCGTGACGGGGTTCCTCGGCCGCCTGAATTGCGGTGGTCAGCGGCTCGTAGGTCTCGTTGCGTTCCGGGGAATTCTCCAGCAGGGCGTAGCTGCGGTGGGCCAGCACATCCCAGTGCCTCTCGTACCGTTGCGCGGCGTCGACCGTGCCGAGGTTCGGGGCGGTGGCGGGGAGCTCGGTGGTGGTGGTGGCACGGGCGAGTTCGGCGGCGAAGGCTTCCCGGCCGGCAACTCGCATGGCCTCCTCGAGGGCCGGGTCCGGTTCGATGCCTTCGGGGGGATCGTCGTGGTAGTTGGCCGCGTGGGTGGCGGCACGGAGCGCTTCGGGGTCGATGGTGCGCCAGTCGATCGTGCGGTCGGGGCGGTCGTGGACGAGCTGGTCGGTCATGAGTACGACGGCGACCGACTGGACTCCTTCGGTTTCCTCCTGGATGGCGGCAATGTGGCGTCCGAGCTGGTGGGGGTCGGTGAGAGTGTTCTCGTCCGGGGCGGCGATCACCGGGCTCGTGTAGGCGGAGGTGTCGCTGACGATCGGCATGAAGTCGGTGTGCAGCTCACGATGGATGACACTTGCGTGTAGTTCGCTGCCGTCCCCGGTAATTTCGCGGTGGGCGAGGTGGTCGGCGGTCCGCAGTGCCAACTCCCAGGTGATGAGGCGGCGCAGCCGGGCAGGGTCGCGCTCGTCGAAGGCATTGATCGGGGCTCCGGTGTCGTAGCGCATGGTGTTCTTGCCTGCTGCTGGGTCGAACAGGTCCTTGTAGCGGTGGTTCGGCTCGGGTAGTGCTGCGGCGGCGCGTTCGGCCGCGAGGGTGGAGGTGCCCTCGAGGATCCGGCGTACGGCGGCATCGTGTTCGGGACCGTAGTCGGTGCGTTCGGCCAGGTTCAGGCCGATGCGGACCAGGGCGTGAGCGTTGTCGAGTTCGGCTCCGCTCAAGGATCGCTCGCGGGGGATCTCCCGGAAGGTCTGGAAGGCCGTGTAGGGGCCACTGCGGTCGCGGTCGTAGTCGCGCATCATCGCTAGGTGGCTGACCAGGGAAAGAGCGGGTCGGCCGGGCGCAGGCTCGATGGGTGCGTAGCCGGTGACCGGCACGACGGCGGGGGCGAGGACATCGGCGAGCAGTCTGGGATCTCCGCTCTCCGCGGTGACGTAGCGGGCTGCGGACAATGCAGCGAGATCGACGCGATCGGTGTCGATCACCCATCCAGCTTTGATGGCGACGCGCCGGAACAGCTCGAATTGGCTTCGAGAATTTCCGTCGGGGAAGGGATGGATTTCCGTCATGCGTGCCCAGTAGTCGGCGAGGCGGGTGACGAAGGTGCGGTGATCGAGTCCGGTCAGGTTGTTCTCGTCGGCGAGGTCGGCGAACAGTTCCTCGACGTCGGTGGCGGTGTCCTCCGGGCTTGAGTGCGTGATC
Source organism: Rhodococcus sp. Chr-9 (assembly GCF_000801125.1). Taxonomy (NCBI): domain Bacteria; kingdom Bacillati; phylum Actinomycetota; class Actinomycetes; order Mycobacteriales; family Nocardiaceae; genus Rhodococcus; species Rhodococcus sp. Chr-9. The sequence continues at coordinate 7,052 of NZ_JTIZ01000093.1, read as the reverse complement.
GGAAGGTTCCCCTGCGTGGTGGCCACGGTCTTGTACTGACCGGCCCATGAGTACACGCGATACAAACCGCGCCGGTGGATCTCTCGCAGGAAATCGCCGGTGAACTTCTCGGGCGACGGGACCTGCGCGAACTCGTACATCCCAGCCGCGAAGGCTCTGTCCTCGATGCGTTCGAGTAGGCGTGCATCAGTGATGCCGAGAAGGTTGATTCGGACGTCGGTTCCGGGGATGTAGCCCTCGGATTCGGCGGCCGATCCGGTCACTCCGAGTCCTCGCTGTGCGGGAGGAGCTCGTTGATCAGATCGTCGAGCGTTTCACCGGCCTCGAGCCTGTCGATGATCGTGCGGGGATCTTCGATGTCGAACTTGCCTGCCATTGCGTTGGCAGCGCGGATGTTCTGGGCAATGTGGTTCTTGAGAGCTTCCTCGCCGTGTAGGGCGAATATCTCTCGGAGTGTCTGATCGTGGTTTTCCTTGTCGGTCATGGTCTCCCCCTCGCGAGCGTCGAACTGTCAGAGCGGAGGCAGGCTTCTCTCCCCCATCGCTATGTCTACTTGATGTTCCCGACGGTAGGCGCAGCGCCGATACGGGCGCGAACGTGCTCGAGCCGGCGGGTGGCGGCGCGCTGGACACGGCCGATGGCGACCATGTGCTCGAACAGGTCGGCTTCGGGCAGGGTTTCGGCGGCTTCGGTGATGGCGGCTCCGGCGGTGCGAAAGCTGCGGCGGTAGGCGGCGCTGATGACGGCATGGGCGTAGTAGGGCGTGCGGTGGGATCGGCGCCGGCGGTGGTGGCGGTGGTCAGGGCGTAGGCGAGTCGGCGGCCGTGGTGACCGGCGAGCCGACCGTGGCGCTCGAGGTGGGCCAGGACCATTGCGGGGTCGTGGGGCTGGCCGGTGTTCATCAGTGCGGCGATGGCGTCGAACAATTCGGCGTGGAGTGGCTGGTGGAAGTCGTCGGTGGTGAGCAGGTCCACGATGTCGGCAGCTGCGGCGCGGGTGGCGAACAGCAGCGCGCACAGCAGCAGGGTTTCGGTGTCGGCGTCTGGGGGCGCGAACTCGTCGGCGCTGAGGTAGCGGTCGAGATCGGTCTGGTCGGTGACGGTCATGCGCTGATCCGTTCGTCGAGGGCGTCGGCGATGTCGAGCACGGGAGTCGGGTCGGGGTGGCCGATGGCCGAGTGGCCGATGGCGGCGCGAGCGATGACGCTTCCGTCGATGGTGATGGTGACTGCGCTACCGGCGGGCGCACCGTAGGCGAGCGCGAGCGTGCGCGCTGCTTCGGCAGCGTCGGAGGCGGCGGCCGCGTGGGTGAAGGTGCAGCCAGAGTCGGAGCGCGCAACGGTGGGCGCGGTCAGCGTGACGGTCCAGACGATCATTGCGGCGCTCCTTCGGCTTGACGGGGTTTCCCCAGGTACTCGTCCATTGTCGCTTAATTATCATGCTTTGTGAAGCCTTTTAGATGAGTTTTACATGATTGTGTGGTTGTTTTTTGATTCTTTTGTGATGCGTTAGTGAGGACCGTGCCGGAGCCGTCGACCGGGGTTCGATGCCCCGGTCGACGGCCATGCGTGCNCCCGGCGAGTGGTCTGGCCCGGTGGGCGGCCGATACGACCGCCCACCGGAAGGGGCGTTACTGCTCGTCGAGGGGGTCGAGTCCGGCGGCGCGGCGCTCGATGTCGGCGAGGGTGTAGCCCTGGGCTTCGATGGCGCGCAGGTAGAACTGCGACAGGTCGGTGGGCTTGCGCCAGTGCTCGACGCCGACCTGGGACTCAAGGGCGATGAGGATGTGGGCGCGCAGCAGGACCAGGGCGCGAGGGTCGGTGGCGCTGGCGAGCTTCGCGAGAGTGTCAGACGTGGGGAGCATCTGTTCGGCCAGGGTGCGGGCGTGATAGGCGGCGGGGATCTGGGGCCACTTCATCAGCACAGTTGCCACGAATGAGGCGGTGCCCTTGGGGGCGGTCTTGCGGGTGGTCTGCTGGGCGATCCACTTGCGGCGGACCTCGGTGGCGGCTCGCCATTCGCGGTTGTTCTCGATCACTTCGTGCCGCTGAGCTGCGCGGTCCTCGGCACTTTGTTCCTGTTCGGACTCGGCGGGGCGGGGGTGTCCCCACCAGGTACGCCAAGGGGTGTCTTCGATATTGACGACGTGCCAGTACAGCGTGGTCTCGTGGTTTTCGACGACGTTCTCGCGGGGAATCATCCATTCCTCGCGGGCCTCGCCGTCGGGTAGCTCGTCCACGATGTAGTCCGCGTCGATCTCGTCGCCGCTCTCGCGGTCGAAATAGGTGGTGCAGCTGTAGACGTACAGCCCGAGGTGTCCGAGGGCGGCGGCTTCTTCGATGGCGGGCGTGTTGCCTTCTTCGTCGGTGACGCGCTCGACCAGCTGGCTGGTCCCCTCCCCCACTCTCTCGTGAAGAGCACCGAGCGGCACGGCGGCGATGGAGTGTTCTGCGAGGTACGCCTCGGCGCGGGCCAGTGCGGCGTTGCGTTCGGTGCGGCGCAACCGTTCGGCGGCGAGTGCGTGGTCGAGTCGTCCGCTGGCGATGGCCCACTCGATGCGGCGGACGGCGGCGGGATCGTCGCCGAACTCGGCGAGGGCGGCGGCTTGTTCGATGGTCAGCTCGCCTCGTTGCACAGCGTCGCGCTGCTCGGTGTCGTGCAAGGTCAGGGCCGCCTCGATCTCGGTGCGGGGTGCCTTGGTGCGACGGGCGATCTTGGTGGAGGTCAGTCCGTGGTCGGCCAGGGTCTCGAACAGGGCCAGGCGTTCGCCGTTGGTGATCGCGGCGCGGTGTTCGTTCTCGCTCCACTGGGTGACGAGCCGTTCGACGGCGGCGTCGGTGCCATCGCCTTCGTCGCCGACGATGAGGGCGGGGATCTGGGTCAGTCCGGCCTCGAGGGCTGCGGCGGTGCGGCGGTGGCCGGTGAGCACGCGCAGGGGTCCGGCGGCGGTGCGGCACACAGTGATGGGGGTCAGAACCCCTTGCTCTGCGATCGACTCGCGGAAGGCATCGGTCAGGCGCAGGTCATAGCGGATGTTGGAGTCGGTGAGCAGGTCAGCGGGGTCGACGGTGGCGAATTCGGCGGTGCTTCCGTTGTTCATGACTCAAGTTTACATCTGTTTTGATGCTTTTTCGATGTTTTATTGGTGTTTGTACGATGATTATTTGGTGACTGTTGTCACACTTTCTACCCTCTGAGCTGGGGGTTTCCGTAAAACGCAGACGGCCCCGCCAGGGCGGGGCCGTTGGTTCAGTCTTCTATGCGGTCATGAATGGGCAGGATCATGGATCGGTGGCCGAGATACCGTTCGGACAACTCGCCCAGTCTCGAGTCGGAGGTTCCGGCGTAGTTGCCTCCGAACATCACCACTCGTCCCGCCTCGGTGAGTTCGTACCGACGACGGTCGGCGTTCCATTCGACTCCGACCAGAGCGGCATAGCTGCCTTCAATGAAGGCGTGGCGTCGAATCCGTACGGCGACGGTGGGGCTGATCTGCTCACGGCCGCCGACGTGGCTTCGCGCTCCGTGGGGGGTGCAGCCGGACGGCAGTGACGTGATGCGGCCCGTGCGGGCGCGGCGCTCGTCGAGGACGCCGACCAGAAGAAGAGTGTCGGCGGCGGCGCTGATACCGCCGTTGGTGCAGTCGCCGAGGCGGTGGGCGCGGTAGACATCGAGCAGGAGACCGGCGGGGCGATGGTCGTTCTCGTTGTTGTTCATGAATCAAGTTTACATCTGTTTTGATGCTTTTTCGATGTTTTGTTGGCGCTTTTCCGGTGCTTTTCTGGTGATGCCGGTCACACGTTTTTAGGCTCTGACCTGTGGTTTTGCAGGTGTATCGGGGTGGTTCGGTGGCGGTGGTGGAGCGGGTACCTCGATCGGTCGGTGCAGCCTGGTGAACCGGGCGCGGTGACTGCCGGGCAAGGGCGGGTTTTCCCTTGCTCGGTGGTCGGCGGGTCCGGTAGGGCCGTGGTGTGGCGACCGGGCGCGGTGCACGCGGAGCAGCGGGAACCTTGGGAGGGAGGGACAAGGGTCCGGGGGCGGAGCCCCCGGGATCGGTAGAGCGATGTGGGTCGGGCCGGGAGTTTCTGTGCCCGTAGGCGGCCCGTATAGACCGAAGGCCCCGACCGGGAGGTCGGGGCCTTCAACGGCTGGACTGCGGTGCGGTCAGTCCTCGTCGGTGCTGTCGTTCTTGCTGCCGCGGGCTTTGCGCCGGCGCACCTTCTCCACCTCGGGGAAGGGCTCGCCGCCGTTGTATTCCTCTTCGAGCTTGTGGGTGTACTCGGCGATGGCGGCCTCGATGAAGCTGTTGAGACTGCCGTGTGCGCCGGGGTAGACACCGCGCAGACCCTTTTGAGCGTTGGTCGCAGCGTCGATGACGGATTCGGCGAGGGTGAACGTGCGCCGGGTCAAGGTGGGTTGCTGCACGATCTTCTTCGGTGCTGCGGCCCGTGCCGGGACATTCTCGTCGGGAGCCTCGGCGTCGAACATGCTGCGGATGTCGCTCATGACTTCTTCCTTTGGGTAATGGTGGTGGCCAGGTCGTCATAGACCAAGGCGTGACGCCAACCGTCCTTCGTGTCGGCGAGGGATACTCCGTCGTTGACGGCCCTCTTGATCGGCTCGGCGGATCGGACGCTGCCGAGAACGGGGATGCCGGCCTCGGTGAATTGGGTGGTCCAGGCGCGAGCGAGGACCGTTCCGGACTGCACCTTGTTGAGGATGGTGCCGCGGACCCACAGAGTGCTGTTGTGCCGCTTCTTGATGCTCTGGGCGTACGAGGTCACGCCCTGCATGGCCGCGATGCTGAAGTCATGCGCTTCGTTGAGGACGATGAGCTGGTCAGCGGCCACGAGCGCGCACATCTCGAGGGCATTTCGCGTGGGGGAGCAGTCGATGAGGATGTAGTCGTAGCGGTCACGGATCGGCTCGAGTGATTCCCGCAGGACGTGGGGGCCTTCGATGGGATCGTTGGTGATGTTCTTCTCGGCGGCGATGAGGTGGGCCGCGTTCGCAGGGGCGGCGATGAGATCGACGCCGGGGCGTATTGCATCGAGGATCGCCTCGGCAGCGGGCTTTCGGGTCTCCGGGTCTATATCGACGATGTGATCGGCGGTCACCTTCGCTGCGGCGCGGAGGTCGGGCTGCAACTTGGTGAGGGTGTGGGTGAGGTTGCCGGAGGGATCAAGGTCGACCAGGAGCACCTTTTCGCCGGCACGGGCGAGGGCTTCACCGACGTTGAGCACGGTGGTGGTCTTGCCCACCCCGCCCTTTTCGTTGCCGATCAGAATGATTTTCGAACTCATGACCTCCCTTTCCTGATGCAATAATACATCACTTCTGATTCATAAAGCGTGCTTTTCTGGTTCTTATCGGATGGCGGTTTCGTGACTGTTGCGGACTGAGTGGTGTTGCATCTGTTCAGGTGCGGTTTTCATGTCAGTNGGCCACCGCTGCCACTGGGGTGGGGGTGGTGGGTTGAATCTGGTTGCGTTCGCGGGGTTTCCAGTCCTGTCGGCTGGTGCGTGACGCTAGCCAACATCCAACACTATCGGTGGCGCTCGTGCACAGGGGGCCGCTGGGATTCGCGTCGGCTCGTGGTCGGCGGTGGGGTCTGTGCGGCGCAGCCGCTCCTTCGGGTTCGGTTCTCGGCCGGCCTCGCGGTGGTGGCAGACCGTAGGGGTGTGGCGGATATGGCGGCGGCCCGAGCCGGGGCCGTGAGGGGCGTCCGGCTCGGGCCGTGTGTCAGCGGATCTCGCGGCACTGTCGGCATTCCCACCCTTGGGGGCGGAGAAGGCAGGTTCGTCGTTTTTCGCAGAGCCAGCTTCACCGGACTTACCGCCCTCTCCACAAGCTGTGCGGTCTGTGACCGCACAGCACCCGAGCGACGAAGTGGCGGCAGGGTGGGCACGACCTGACCGACCACCAGGGCCCCGCCGGGTCGAGCAACGTATCTGCGATGCCGTCAGCGCACCGGCAGAGTTGACACACTATGAGCCGTGAACTCAGAGATTCCCCCGTTTCCGGCCGGCACCGTCGAGACGGTCAGCAAGGTTGTCGGCGACCTGTACAGCGGAAGCGAACTCACCGTCCTTTGCGCGGAGGTACCCCTCAGGGACGACCCGGGTGAAGGCGTCACAAAATGGCGGCGTCTCGCTCACGCCGTCAGCAGCAATCAAGCGAAGAATCAGAACGGTAACGCCCTGGTCAAACTCATCACCGTCGCGATGCGGCCCGACCGGACGATGACACGAAAAGCGCAGGCAGACGTCGCTCGCGACCAGCTGACGCAGGTGTTGTCTTTGGTGGGGATGCGGGTGCGGGACGACGGAAAAGTGGCCCGATCTCCTCTGGCCCGAACCGATACCGAAGCATTGGACCGAACCGAGCATCTCCGCAGCCTGCTTGTCCGCAGGCAGACCCACGAAGCAGTCTTGACGTATTGCCGTCCGGATCTACTGAGGACTGACTTCTACGAAGCTGTATTTGAAGCGATCAAAGGCTTGGGCAGCAGGATTCGCCAACTCTCGCAGAGCGATGGAGACGGTTACGCACTCATCGACGCAACGATGTGCGGCAAGGCCCCGGTGCTGGCCATCAATAGCCTGAGTACCCGAACAGAGCGAGACGAACAACTCGGCATCGCGAACCTTGCCAAGGGACTCTTCAGTGCCTTTCGCAATCCCGTGGCCCATGAGCCCCGCCTTGAGTGGCAAATGTCCGAACAGGACGCCCTCGACGTTCTTGGAACTCTCTCCATGATTCATCGTCGGTTGGATCGAGCAACGGTCCGAGAGATGCGCTGACAGCAACGGCGTTCGTTCAAGGAGTGGTCCAGAGAAATCTGCAGTCACCTGGCTGCTTTTACCTACAGCCCGATCCTGACGTTGCAGCGCCTGCGCGGGACTGGCGGATGCGCAACAGGCCCGAGGGATATCTGTTCGTGGAGACTCGCCGACGCATCCAATCAGTTCCGTTGCCAGTCCAATAGACTGGCGGGCGTGTGTTACGGGGTAGCCGTAGCATTTGCCGAAAATCGGGCGGATATGGCGTAGT
>NZ_JTIZ01000092.1:0-1104 GCF_000801125.1 Rhodococcus sp. Chr-9 | reverse complement strand
TGGTGTCCGTGGTTGTCGGTGTAGGCGGCTTCTTGGTAGAGGTCGAGTGCGTGCATGACGGGGAAGTCGTTGAACGAGAACAGGCACGCATCGTTGCGGTCGTCGTCGTTGGCGTGTTCGTGCCAGGCCCACGAGGGCACGCAGAAGATGTCGTTTTCCTGCCAGTCGAACCGCTGTCCGCCGATGATGGAGTGGCCGCGGCCCTTGGCCACGTGGTAGATCACCGACCCGGTGTGCCGATGCGCGAGCGTGGCCTGACCGGGACGCAGCAGCTGCATGTGCGCGCCCATCGTCGGCATGACCGAACCGCCGGTGAGCGGGTTGACGTACTCCATGATGATGCCGTCGTACGGTGATCCGTCGGAGACCTCCGCGCGGGCGAGCAACGCCTCGTAGGTGCGTTCCCACGGGTAGGCCAGCAGCGGGGAGTAACGCTTGTTCCATCCGCGGTCGGCGGGGGTGAGGATCCCGGACCCGTACTCGCGCAGCGAGGTGTTGACGACTTTTCCGGGTTGCTGATGCAGCTCCGGATGCACGGCGTAGAAGTTCGCGTCGAGTGTGTTGACCAGGGGGATGTCGAGTCCGTCCTGCCAGATCACCGGGGAGCTGGCCGAATCGTTGCCGTGTTCGTGCCAGGTGCCACTCGGGGTGATCAGGAAATCCCGCGCTCCGGCCTCGAGTCGGTCGCCGTCGACGATCGTCCATGCTCCTTCGCCTTCGATGACGAACCGCAGCGCGGAGGCTGCGTGTCGGTGTGCGGTCATCGACTCGCCCGGGTTCATGATCTGCAGTCCGGTGTAGAGCAGACCCACGGCCGCACTGAGGTCCTTGCGGCCGTCGTTGACCAGCATCACCACCCGGCGGCCGGCATCGTCACCGGAGACCAACGAGGCGGATTCGAGCACCGACGGTCGCAGCTGCTCATAGCGCCACAGCATCGGCACCGATTTCGGTTGTGGATACCACGGCTCGATGTCGTTGGCCACCGTCCACAACGCTCCGGCGCCCATCGTCTCGAGCCGGCGGTAGAACTGCACCAGCTCGTCGGTGTCCTCCACGCGGGACCGGCCGAGGATGTCTTCCCTCATATCAGCAACTCCTTCC
>NZ_JTIZ01000091.1:0-5420 GCF_000801125.1 Rhodococcus sp. Chr-9 | reverse complement strand
GCAACGGGGTCGATCGACACCCGCCCCTACCAAGTGCGAAGAGCCCGATATTTCGTCCACGGCCGCGGTCCGTGTATCCGACGAAACCGGGACGCTGCTCGCCAAGGGGTCCCTGACCGGCAGCGTCCGCGAAGGCGACTTCTGCACCTTCTTCTTCACCGTGCCCGACGTGCCGCGCGGGGTGTCGTTCTATGACGTCGAGATCTCCCACCGCGGTTCCGTCTCGTACGACGAAGCCGAGGCCGACTCGGGTGTGCATCTCACCCTCGGCCGCTGAAATCCGCTCCACTCATCGAATAGAGGTTTGCCATGACCATGCCCAACCAGCCCGGCGCTCCGGTCCCGCCCGCCGGCTACGAACCCGCCCAGCAGAAAAAGCGCAAGAAGTGGCCGTGGATCGTCGGCGGAATCGTTGCCGTCTTCGTCATCGCCTCCGTGTCCGGCGGGGGTGACGACGACAAGCCGAGCACGCCTGCGAAGACGGATCCGCCAGCGGCTACGCAGGCAGATGCGCCGGTCGTCGAGGAGGAAACCGCGACGATGAACACGCGTGTTCGCGACGGCAAGTTCGAGTTCGTCGTCAACGGGGTCGAGACCGGTATCAGCACCCTCGGTGACAACCCGTACCTCGCGAAGGAGGCTCAGGGGCAGTTCGTCATCGTCACGATGACGGTCAGCAACATCTCGGATCAACCGAAGAGCCTCAGCCCCAGCGACCAGAAACTCGTCGACGAGCAGGGGCGCACCTTCGGGCCCGACACCTCGGCCGCTCTGAACCTCGACTCGGATGTGCCGATCTGGGACCAGATCAACCCCGGCAACACCGTCACCATGCCGGTCGTGTTCGACATGCCGGTCGACGCAGTTCCGACGGCGATCGAGCTGCACGACTCGATGTTCTCGAACGGTGTCACCGTCTCTCTGCGGTAACTGCCTCCCCTACTGCCGGTGCGCCCGAGGAGGGGTCGGGCGCACCGGTTTTCCCCACGATTCGTTCACCGAGTAAGGACCTGTGCAATGTCGAACGACAAGTCGCCGGCGCCGGCCGGCTGGTACCCGGACCCCGAGGGCGGGCAGCGATATTGGGATGGGACGACGTGGCTCGATTTCCCCGAACCCGGATCTGACGCCGACGAAACACCCGAGACGGAGCGTTGGTTCCGAAAGCGGATGGTCGTCGTGACGTTGCTGGTGGTGGTGCTTGCAGCAGTCGGCGGGACGGTGACGTGGAAGATCAACCACGACGCACAGGTCGCCGCTCAAGCATCGGCGCTGGAAGAAGCGGCGAAGCGTGAAGCCGAGCGCATCGAAGCGGAACGCGCCGAGCAAGAGGCTGCCGATGCGGCGGAACGCGCTTCCCGGGCGTTGAGCGTGACGAACATCGAGGCGAGTATCGAAGAGATGGCGCTCGAGCACGTGAACAAGGGCATGTTCGACGGCCCGGTGCTCTCGGTGACGTGTTCCCCCGTCAACGGCGGGTCCACGGACAATCTCAACGAAACCACCACAGTATTCGAATGTTTCGTGGGCACCGAAGACGTCGGGGGCGGCCGGATGCGCGGCTACAAGTACCACGCGACGATGAACTGGAGCAGTGGAGAGTTCACGTACGGGTTCGGGGCGCCGTAGATCGTTCACATGTCTGCTTACTCGGGCGTCGCCGGTCGTGGATGATTCGCATATGACCTCGGAAGCTCTGCCGCCGGCTACGCGCACCCTGATGAAGCAACTCAAGTTGGTCTAGCTGTTCGCCGACCAGCACGTGTTTCCCCGCATCGACGACGCGGCCGCGCACTGGGAACCGTCGTCCCATTGCGTCGCCGTCCGACGGGTCGATGGCAGGCTCGTTGCCGACTGGCCCGATGAGACCGCTGAGATCCTTCCCGAGACCACGATCGCGTGGCTGCTGTGGCATATCGAATGGTGGTGGTCGAACACTCTCACCGTGTGCCGTGGAGGGAGCCCGGTGGCGCCCGCCGATCACGACTGGTCCGGTTCCGTAGATCGCATTCGAGCCTTGCGCGAAGACTGGGTCGACCTTCTCCGAACAACCGACGCGAACACCGTCATCGTCGGCCTGATGCCCGATCCAAGCCCACTCTGGGAGGTCGCTGGCTGGGTCAATTTCGAACTGACGAAAAATGTTTCGGAGATCGGTCAGATGTTGACACGACGAGCGAACGCGCTGTCCTGATCTTCACGGTTCGACCTACGCAGCCACGATGCCTGCGATCGGAGTACGGGCGTCGACCGCCTGGCGGAAGTTGATCATCGCGCGCTGAAGGTGGTCGCGATTGGTCACCAGCACTGCGCCCGTCGCCCGGCGTTCCAGCAGGACCGTGTTCGTGAAGCGCGCGTTCTCGACGGTGGACGTGGACCGCGTCTCCTCTGTGATGCGTTCCGGGGGGATACCTCGTGCGACGAGCCAGTCCTTCATCGCCCGCGCTTCGGTGATGCCGTTGCGGGGCGCACCGCCCGTGACGACGATCGGTGATTCCGGATAGCGATGCGCTGCAAGCAGAGTCGCTTCGAGACGTTCTTCGAGGACCGGACGAATCTCGCCGTCCTCCGTGAGGCCGGCACCGAGGACGACGAGATGGGTACCGCGCGGATTGAGATCGAGCATCAGCGGGAAGCGCGTGGTGAGCCGCTCCCATTCCGCACAGAGGAGGACCAGTGCGAAGCCGACTGTCGGTACGGCCGACGACGTATGCAGCCGTATGGGGTCGTATGGGATTTTTTCCATACGCCCCCATAAATGTCCATAAACGTCCATAGATCTTGCACATAAGTAGAACGCACGTTCGAGTTGACGTTGATCAACTCGCATGGCACCATCCCTGCAACGATCTGAATACAGGTCGACCCCGGAAGGTGCGCCAACACCACTCCGGGGTCTGGGCACAAGACAGAACAGAGGCTGTCATGCACCGTAGGGTGGATTCTATCCACACGCCCACCAGAGGCGTGCACCAGCAATCGGCCGTCTCCGGCCGCAACTTCACCTGGCCACCAGGTTCCTCACCCACGCTCTAGACTGCTTTGCCCTTCGGCCCCCACGGTCGGAGGGCTCGAGTCGTTTCTTGCGCATCGACGTGCACGAGGGCCGTTCCGGTAGCCGAGGCACATCGACGCATTCGTCGCTCGTCTCCCACAGTCCGACGTCAGCGCTCGACGCTGCGAACCGGGGTGCCATTCCTCTCGTTCGAAACCGACTGGGCACCAGTATTCTTCGTCTCCGCAGCTGGTGGCGGAGCACCCGATCGTGAGGGTCGACACGAGCGACCGGGTCCAGTACAAGCCACACGTCCTCTGCGACGTGGGGCCAGAAGTGCTGGCCGAGACGGTCTACCGGGGCATGGCGACCGGGCAGCCTTGGGGAAGGGGACGACAGGCTCAGGGACCCGTAGGGTCTCCGATCGGTTGGCGCAGCCGCCCGAAGGGCGCCCGCTTTTCCTTTCTGTCAGCTTGCGTTTCCGGTGGTTTCGAGCAGCCGACGCAACAAACTTCCGATCAAGCCCTGCTCCGCGTAACTCTCGAACGAGCCGTTATCGAACCGTTCTGCACGAACCGATACGGTCAAGTACCGCAGGCAATCTGCAGCCGACGCGTGACCGATCGGGCGCGGATCGGAATACTCGAGCACCGCCTTGCCTTCCCAACCGGGCCAATTGAACGGGACGACCAATCCGCGATCGTGCAGAAAATCCAACGCCCACCCGACCACTGACAGATCAGCTGATGTGTCGGCCGCCGCAGCCCCCTCGCGGGGTAAGTCCCGGGGAGTGGTGGGAATCAGCTGAGGGCATCCGGCCAGGTCCGCGGCGTGTCGCTCCCTCGCCGAGGGTGGGCCATCGCGTAGAGATCGACGAGTTACCTCTCACAGTGACTCACAGAAAGCAGCTGCGCGATGACCCACGACCATTCTGCACTGCTCGCTCAGCTCGACGCGCTCAAGAGCGCCGACAGCGCCAGCGTGTTCGCCGAACTGATCCGCGCCGGCCTGCAAACATTGATCGAAGCCGAGGCCACCGACAAGCTCGGCGCCGGCCGCTACGAACGTACCGACAAGCGCATCACCCATCGCAACGGGCATCGTACCAAGACGGTGTCGACCACCAGCGGTGATGTGGACGTCAAGATTCCCAAACTACGGTCCGGGTCGTTCTTCCCCTCGCTGCTCGAACGCCGCCGTCGCATCGACAAGGCGCTGTATGCGGTGGTCATGGAGGCCTACGTGCACGGGGTATCGACCCGCAGCGTCGACGATCTGGTCGGCGCGTTGGGCGTCGACTCCGGGATTTCGAAGTCGGAGGTCTCGCGGATCTGCGCCGGCCTGGACACCGAGATCGCCCGGTTCCGAGAGCGCACGTGACGCACACGAGCTTTCCGTATGTGTTTCTCGACGCTACTTTTTGCAAGGTTCGGGTCGGTGCGCACGTGGTGTCGCAGGCGCTGGTGGTCGCCACCGGGGTGTCGATCGACGGCATGCGCGAGGTGTTGGGCACTGCGGTCGGTGACAGTGAATCCTTCGAGTTCTGGCGTGAGTTCCTCACCGGCCTCAAGGCCCGTGGTCTGTCGGGGGTGCATCTGGTGATCTCCGATGCGCACAGCGGTCTCAAAGCTTCTGTGGTGCAGCAGTTCGCGGGTTCGTCGTGGCAGAGGTGTCGGGTGCATTTCATGCGGAATATTCGAGCGGCGGTGGCCTCGAAGCATGTGCCGCCGGTGATGGCGGCGGTCAAGACGATTTTCGCGCACACCGATCCGGTTGAGGTGGCTGCGCAGTAGGATCAGGTCACCGATACCTTCGCCGGGTCGTTCCCGAAGGTCGCGGCGTTGATGGAAGCGGCCAAGCACGATGTGCTGGCGTTCACCGCGCTCCCGAAGGCGCAGTGGCAAAAAATTTGGTCCAACAATCCCATCGAGAGGTTGAACAAGGAAATCAAGCGTCGAGCCGATGTCGTGGAGATTTTTCCGAACCCGGCGGCGTTCCTGCGGTTGGCGACTGCGGTGGTCATCGAGCAGCACGACGAGTGGCAGGTCAGCCGCCGGTATGTCTCGGATGTGAGCATGGACGAACTTCGTGCGGTGATCGCCGCGAAGGAACGCGCTACCGAACCGGCGTTGTCGTTGACTGTTTCGAGCGAAACAGTATAGTATTCAGCACGACTCGTTGATCGCTAGGTGTATTGCAGAGCCGATCCGAAGTCCACCACTCCACGAGGCACTATCCCCTCGCGAGCACAACTGGACGAAAAGTTGTCGAGAGCCGAGACGAGCGACCGAAGCTCCTCCCGATCACGCGGAGTCAACGCATCGATCGCCGTGATGAACGGCGCGTCGTCCAGCTCGGCATCCATTGAATTCGCCTTCCTTAGCCTCAATCTTTCGCGCGGACCGCGTGCCGGCCTGAGCGGTCT
>NZ_JTIZ01000090.1:0-247 GCF_000801125.1 Rhodococcus sp. Chr-9 | reverse complement strand
TCCTGAGCCAGGATCAAACTCTCCGTTGAAGACTCACAATCACCCCGAAGGGGCAATCAGTCAAAGACAAAAGAGTCAAATCACTAGCATAAAAACTCAAACTAGCTCAAACACTGATCATCCCAGACGGAAGAATGAGACGATCAGCAAATACCCACCCCATCGAAAATGATGGAGCGGAGTACCAAAAATATTTGGCACTGACATTCATCGGCACACTGTTGAGTTCTCAAAGAACACGCACACA
>NZ_JTIZ01000014.1:0-25415 GCF_000801125.1 Rhodococcus sp. Chr-9 | reverse complement strand
AACGGGGTCGATCGACACCCGCCCCTACCAAGTGCGAAGAGCCGCAAATGATGCGTCAGAGGGGTGTCGGCGTGGGCCATCCAGAAGTCGTAGACCAGCACGTCGCCGTCGACCTCGAAACGCCGCCGGACCTCGTGCACGGGCTTGGCGTCGGGTGAGCGCTCCAGGGTGAGGGTGGTGAAGTCCAGCACGCCGCCCTCCGGCCGGGCCCGCTGGATCTCGACGAACCCGGTGGGCTGCGAGACGAGCAGTTCGACGTCGTCGCCGCTGCGGCGCAGGTAGCCGTTCTCGGTGTGCAACGGGCGTCCCTCCGTGCGGTGCCGCGTACGGCTGACGTACATCAGGAAGGGCTTTCCGGGAATGGTGGCGAACTCGATCGTCTCGTCGTACGCGAAGTCGTCGATGGTGCGGTAGTGGCCGTCGCCACCTCCGGTCCAGCGCCCGGCGAACGGTGCCAGGCACCCGAGCGGGTCGTCGGCCATGAAATCTCCCTCGTGTTCTCGGTGTGTTCTTCGCAATCGTTGCCGCCGTACTCGACGCGCCTGACCCGGATGCCGCCGTCCTGCGCGATACCGTGAGCATATGAGTCATCGCTGGGGTGTCGAGTCCGAAGTCGGTGAACTCCGCGCCGTGATGCTGCACCGGCCCGGTGCCGAACTCGAACGCCTCACGCCCCGCAACAACGACCAGCTGCTCTTCGACGCCCTGCCGTGGGTGGCGCGCGCCCAGGAGGAACACGACGCCTTCGTCGAGCTGCTGCGCAGCCGCGGGGTGGAGGTGTTCCTGCTGGCCGACCTGCTCACCGAGACACTCGAGGCCAGTGGCGCCGCGCGGGTGCAAAGCGTGTCGTCGGCCGTCGACGCACAGCGTCTCGGTTATGCCCTCGCGGAGGAGTTGACGGGCCATCTGCGTGCCCTGCCCGCTGCCGAGCTCGCCCGGATCCTCATCGCGGGCATGACCTTCGACGAACTGCCCGCGGTGGGCAACGGCGCTGCCCCGTCCCTCGTGCGGCTGATGCACCACGGTTCCGATTTCGCGATCGCACCGCTGCCGAACCTGCTCTTCACGCGCGATTCGTCCTTCTGGATCGGCTCGCGCGTGGCGATCCCCAATCTTGCGCTGCCCGCGCGCCGGCGCGAGACCAGCCTCACCGACCTCATCTACGCCTTTCACCCGCAATTCCTCCACGTGCGACGCGCGTACGAATCGCACACCGCGCCCGTCGAGGGTGGCGACGTGTTGCTCCTCGCGCCCGGCGTCGTCGCCGTGGGGGTGGGGGAGAGGACGAGTCCGGCCGGTGCGGAAGCGTTGGCGCGCAGTGTCTTCGACGACGAGCTCGCGCACACCGTGTTGGCGGTCCCGATCGAGCAGCGCCGGGCGTCGATGCACCTCGACACCGTGTGCACGATGGTCGACGTCGACGCGGTGGTGATGTACCCGGCGATCCGGGACAGCCTCCAGGCGTTCGCCATCCACCGCGAGAACGGCGCGGTGCAGATCTCGGGGCCGCGCCCCTTCCTCGAGGCCGCCGCCGACGCGATGGGGATCGAGAAACTGCGTGTCATCGACACCGGTCTGGATTCCGTTGTCGCCGAGCGTGAGCAGTGGGACGACGGGAACAACACGCTGGCCGTGGCGCCCGGCGTCGTCGTCGCCTACGAACGCAATGTCGAGACGAACACCCGCCTCGAGGATTCGGGGATCGAGGTACTGCGGATCGCCGGGTCGGAACTCGGTTCCGGCCGCGGCGGTCCACGATGCATGTCGTGCCCGCTCTCGCGGGCGGTCCTGTAACTCCTCGTCAGAGGATCTCGCGCACCTTGTCGACCGGACGCGCGAGCACGGTGCCCTTGTCGGTGACGACCAGCGGACGCTCGATGAGGATCGGATTCGCGACCATCGCATCGAGCAGTTCGTCCTCGGACGCTTCGGCCAGGTTCAGCTCCTTGTAGAGCGATTCCTTCTTCCGGATCGCTCGACTCGGTGTGAGACCTGCCGCATCGAGCAGCGCCTGCAGTTCGTCTCGGGAGGGCGGAGTCTCGAGATATTTGATGACCGTGGGTTCGAGTCCGTTCTCCTTCAGCAACGCCAGAGTGTTGCGTGACGTGCTGCAGCGCGGGTTGTGATAGATCGTCGCCGTGGTTGCCATGGCCCGATTCTGCCCCGGCGCAATCCGTAACCCGCTGCCACCCGCCGCCGTGTTGCCCGATTCGTCCCTGTTGAAGCCGGTGGGCAGCGTTACTACGATCTCCGCGCACTGAAGTTTTTCGAATTCTCACCAGAAAAGGTACGGAGCACGATGCTCAAAGGTTTCAAGGATTTCCTGCTGCGCGGAAACGTCGTCGAACTCGCCGTCGCAGTGGTCGTCGGCGCGGCGTTCACGTCCATCGTCACGGCGTTCACCGATCACATCGTGAACCCGCTGGTCGCTGCTGTGGGTGGCGACAATGAGATGGGCTTCGGCTTCCGCCTGCTCTCGTCGAACGACGCGACCTTCGTCAACCTGGGCGCCGTCATCTCCGCGGCGATCAACTTCTTGATCATCGCGGCCGTCGTCTACTTCGTGCTCATCGTGCCGGTCAACGCGGCCAAGGCCCGCTTCGCGCCGGAGAAGGAGCCCGAGGACGAGCCGCTGAGCGAGACCGATCTGCTCATCCAGATCCGCGACCTGCTCGAGACCGGGAGTTACAACCACGCCCCTGCCGAGGTGCCCTCGGCCGAAGCACCCGTCAAGGTCACCGAGCGCTGATAACCTGCGAGAATGCTCGACCTCGCCATCGATCCAGACTCGCCTGTCCCGCCGTTCGAGCAACTGCGGCGACGCATCGTCGACCTGGTCCACGATGGTGAGCTGATCGCTGGTACCAAGCTGCCCACCGTCCGGGGCCTCGCCGACACCCTCGGCATCGCTCCGAACACGGTCGCGAAGACCTACCGGGAACTCGAGAAGGTGGGTGTGCTCGAGGCCCGGGGGCGGGCGGGGACGTTCGTCGCCGACACGGGCGATCCCACCCGCACGCGGGCCCAGCGATCCACCAACGAGTACGTAACCGAGGTGAGGGCACTCGGGATGTCCGACGAGGAGATCCTCGAGTTCGTCTCGGCCGCCCTGCGCGCGGGTTGACCTGTCGATCTTCGGGTTCGTGCAGAGAATGCACGGCGCGTCCGGAATGTGATGATTTTCTCGGGTTCGACGATTCCGCTCCGCAAGCGCCCGAAACTTGCAAGGTTTGTTCGCATGAATGTCCCTGGTGATCGGCCCGGGTCCGAGGAGATCGACGAGGTCTCGGGCGCCCGTGCTTCTGAAGTAGCCGCGTCCGCGGCGCATCCGCCGCAGACCGACAAAGTGGTCTTCGGAGTCGCTGCCGCGCTGGTCGCGGCGATCGTGGTGTGGGGCCTGGCCGCCACCGACAATTTCGGGACCGTTACCGGGAACATCCTCGACTGGATCGTCGTCGAGTTCGGTTGGTTGTTCGTGCTCACGGCGAGCGGATTCGTGTTCTTCGCGCTCTGGCTGGCGGTGAGCCGATACGGCCGCATTCCGCTCGGCAAGGACGACGAGAAGCCGGAGTTCCGCACCGTCAGCTGGATCTCGATGATGTTCGCCGCCGGCATGGGCATCGGCTTGATGTTCTTCGGTGTCGCCGAACCGCTCTCGCACTTCGTCGAGCCGCCACCGGGCAGCACCGGCGGCACCGGCGTCGCGATGGCGACCTCGATGTTCCACTGGAGCCTGCATCCCTGGGCGATCTACGCCGTGGTGGGTCTGGCCATCGCCTACGGCACCTTCCGCAGGGGTCGCAAGCAGCTCATCAGCTCGGCGTTCATCCCGCTGCTGGGACGCCGGGCCGAAGGTCCGCTCGGCAAGGTCATCGACATCCTCGCCCTGTTCGCGACCCTGTTCGGCACCGCGGCGTCGCTCGGCCTGGGCGCGCTGCAGATCGGCTCGGGCTTCGAGGTCACCGGCTGGCTCGAGACGGCCGGGGTGATGCTGCTCGTCGCGATCGTCGCACTGCTCACGCTCGCGTTCATCGCCTCCGCGGTCACGGGTGTCGCCAAGGGCATCCAATATCTGTCGAACATCAACATGGTGCTCGCCGCGATCCTGGCGATCTTCGTGTTCGTGCTCGGACCCACCGTCTTCATCCTCAACCTCGTGCCCACCACCCTCGGTGCCTACGCCGCGGAGTTCGCCCGCATGTCGGCGCGCACGGCCGCCTCCAACGAGGCCGCAGGTGAGTGGCTGTCGAGCTGGACGATCTTCTACTGGGCGTGGTGGGTCTCGTGGGCGCCCTTCGTCGGCATGTTCCTCGCCCGCATCAGCCGCGGCCGCACCATCCGCGAGTTCATCGTCGGTGTCATCCTCGTCCCGAGCCTCGTCAGCCTCATCTGGTTCTCGGTGTTCGGCGGCGCCGGTATCGGACAGCAGCTGGACGGCCTGGACATCGCGGGTGCCGACAGCGTCGAAGGACAGCTGTTCGGGGTGCTCGGCAACCTCCCGCTCACCGGCATCGCCACGGTCGTCGCGATGCTCCTCATCGCCATCTTCTTCATCTCCGGAGCGGACTCCGCGTCGATGGTGATGGGCAGCCTCAGTCAACGCGGCACCCTCGCGCCGAATCGCGGCGTCGTGGTCTTCTGGGGCGGACTCACCGGCGGTGTCGCGGCCCTGCTGCTGTGGAGCGGCGGCGAGGAAGCCCTCAACGCCCTGCAGACGATGACGATCATCGCGGCAGCTCCCTTCCTCCTCGTGATGATCGGTCTGTGCGTGTCGCTGTACCGGGATCTGCAGCGCGACCCCCTGATCACGGGCGGGCGCAGGAAACGGACACTGCGCAAGGTCGAATGACCGAGCGGTCCCACATCGAGGACGTCGAGTTCCTGCTCGACGTCCTCGATGCGCGTCCGGGCACGTCCGTCCTCGCGATCGACGCCGGGCCCGCCTCCGCCGTGGTCGCCGAGAACGTCGGTCCCCACGGCCGCGTGCGCGTGGCACCCTCGGTGGCCCGCGCCCACGAGTTCGCGCAGCGGGAGAAGTTCGACCGCATCTACGCACTCGACATCCCCGACCTCCGCGAGGACACCGCCGCCGCGGCCGCCCTCGCGCCGCTGCTGACCGACGACGGACAACTGTGGGTGATCGACGGGGCAGGACCGGGGGAGGACACCGGAACCGTCTCGATGACCGTGAGTACCGTTCTCGCACGGGCAGGATTCGCGATCGTCGACATCCTCGAATGCGGATCGCGAGTCGCGGTGTGGGCGGCGGCCGGACGACGGCATCACGGGGTGACACACGACGCCGCGTGCCTGCGGTGAGTTGTCGCCCACCCCGAGTACGGTGTCGCCTGCCCGGCAGTTGCTCTTCGAGAGGAGTGCGCGTGACCGACACCGACCGATTCGACGAGGCCCTCGACCGCGATTGGTCCCGTTACGCCTCGCAACTGGCCCGGCGCATCTCCGAACTCGCCGGACCCGACGCCTTCGAACTGCACGCCGAGACCGCCTCGGGGCCCGCGGCCTGCGTGCGGGTGCTCGCGAGCGCCGGGGGACACGCCACGATCGAGGTCACCGGATCCGAGCCGGTCACCAGGCCCGTGTCCGAGGCCCACACGCTCGCCCGGCACATCGTGTCGGTGCTGCGCGGTCGCGGGAAGGTGCCGCATCCGGCCTTCTTGCAGGCACACCCGCCCTCAGCCCTCGGCGACCTCCGCGAACGCGTGAGCGATGCGCTCGCGCACGCCCTCGGCCGCCCTGTGCCGGTCGACGCCGACGGCGACTTCGTCGTCGTCCTCGACTCCCATGTGGTCTTCGTCGTGATCGACGACGACGGCAGCATCCGGCTGTGGGCACCGCTGCTGCACGCGATCCCCGAGGACGACACCCCGGGAGCCACGCCCACCGGCGGTCGCACCCACGCGCTCGCCGAGCTCACCGAACTGAACCGGACGTGGCCGCACATCAAGGTGGTGCTCGTCGAGGACCGGCTTGTCGCCACCGTCGACCTGCTCGGCGATCCGTTCGTGCCCCGCCACCTGTCCGAGCTGCTCCAACGACTCAAGGGCTTCCTCACGGTCGTCGACGAGCGATTCGAGCGCCGCTTCGACGGCATCCGCTACGGCTCCGACAGGGACCGCGACGTCGAGCTGGCCGAGGGCAGCGTGCTCGACGAACCCAACTGAGCTCTCCTCGGGACGAGCGACTGCGCTCCGCTCAGCGCCAGCTGGGGAGCCACAGCTGGTCGTTCCAGTGCTCCGGGGTGATCGGCAGCGCCGTGAGAATCGGCCACAACCACACGAAGTTCGCGATGACGAGCCCGACATACAGGCACACCACGAGCAGCCCGGTCGTCCGTCGTTCCGTCGAGGCGTGCGGCGACCCGAGGATGTCGCCGAGCACCAGCGCGACACCCATCACCAGGAACGGCGCCATCGGCACCGCGTAGAAGTAGTACATCTGCCGGTCGAGGCTCGCGAACCACGGGAGGATCCCCGCGCCGTATCCGGTGAGCACCGCGGCCCACCGCCAGTCGCGGCGGACGAGCAGCTGCCACAGTCCCCATCCGAGCACCGGCACCGACACCCACCACAGCGCCGGCGTTCCGATCAGCATCACGGCCTTGACGCACTGCTCGGCGTCGCATCCGCTGATCCGCTCGCCGTCGGCGAAGTAGTACAGCATCGGACGCAGGCCCATCGGCCACGTCCACGGCTTCGACTCCCAGGGATGCTGGTTGCCGGCCGAGTTCGTCAGGCCGGAGTGGAACTCCAGGACGCTCGCGCTGTAGTACCAGAGTGACCGCAGCGCGTCGGGCACGAACGAGAACATCCCGTCGTGGCCGATCCGCGAGCCGACCGCGTGACGGTAGACGCCGGTCTCGCTCGCGAACCACGCCCAGTAGGTCGACAGGTACACCCCGAGCGGGACGAGCACGAGGGCATACAGCGCCGGACCGATGTCGCGCAGCGCCGTCCCCACCCAGGGGCGCTGCACCCGGTACGCGCGGCGCGCCGCGAGGTCGAAGGCCACGGACATCAGGCCGAAGAACGCGATGAAGTACAGACCCGACCACTTGGTGCCGACCGCCAGGCCGAGCAGAATGCCCGCGCCGAAGCGCCACCAGCGCACACCGAAGCGCGGACCCCACACACTGTCGAGGACACGGCCCTCGGCGTGCACCTTCGCCATGCGGGAACGCACATCGTCGCGATCGACGATCAGGCATCCGAAGGCCGCGACGACGAAGACCGCCTGGAAGATGTCGAGCATGCCGAGGCGGGACGACACGAAGGTCACCCCGTCGACGACGAGCAGCAGACCGGCGATCGCGCCGAGCATCGTCGAGCGGGTCAGCCGCCGCACGATCCGCACGACCAGCAGGACGAGCACGACGCCGGCCGCAGCGGCCGAGAAACGCCAACCCCACGCGGTGTATCCGAACAGTGCCTCGCCGAGCGCGATCATCTGTTTGCCGACGGGCGGATGCACGACGAGCCCGTAGCCGGGATTGTCCTCGATCCAGCCGCCGGTGAGCACCTGCCAGCCCTGCGGTGCGTAGTGCTTCTCGTCGAACACCGGCGTCTTCGCATCGGTGGGGTAGTTGAGCATCGTGAACCGCGTGATCGCGGCGAGCGCCGTGACGAAGGCGGTGACGATCCAGCCCCGCGCCCGATCTCCCGGAAGGGGCTCGGGTCCGGGCACCAACGGGCCTGGACCGATGAGGCGACGATCCTGCGCTGCCGACGGACCACGGCCGGGGGCCTGTGAAGGGCTGCGGTCCGTCACGGTCACGTTCCGATCGTAGGCTGAGCCGTATGCAGGCAGCCAAACCGGTCCACGGCGCGAATCCGGGAGAGGGCCGGCTCGTGCTGGCCGCCACTCCGATGGGAGATATCGGTGACGCCTCGGCGCGTCTCCGCGACGCTCTCGGCACCGCCGACGTCATCGCCGCCGAGGACACCCGGCGCACCAAGGCACTCGCCGCGGCGCTCGGCGTCACCATCACCGGGCGGGTCGTGAGCTTCTACGATCAGGTCGAGGTGTCGCGACTGCCGGGCCTGGTCACCGACATCGAGGAGGGCCGCACCGTCCTGCTCGTCACCGACGCGGGCATGCCCTCGGTGAGCGATCCCGGCTATCGGCTCGTCGCGGCGTGCGTCGAGGCCGGTCTGCCGGTGACCTGCCTGCCCGGTCCGTCCGCCGTGACCACCGCCCTCGCCCTGTCGGGCCTGCCGGTCGAGCGGTTCTGCTTCGACGGGTTCCCACCCCGCAAGCCGGGCCAGCGACGCGCGTATTTCGGCACGCTCGTCCAGGAGCCTCGCGCCGTGGTGTTCTTCGAGGCACCGCACCGGCTCGCGGCCTGTCTGGCCGACGCCGTCGACGTGCTCGGCGGTGACCGTCGCGCCGCCGTCTGCCGCGAACTCACCAAGACCTACGAGGAAGTGCGCCGCGGCACGCTCGCCGAACTCGCCGAGTGGGCCGTCGAGGGCGCGCGCGGTGAGATCACCGTGGTGCTCGAAGGGGCGGTTGCCGTGGCCACCGACCCCGTCGACCTCGTCGACGAGGTGGAACGGAAGGTCGAGGACGGGATGCGGCTGAAGGACGCCTGCGCCGTCGTCGCCGAAGCGGCGTCGACGTCGTCCGGTGCGACGGTCTCGAAGCGCGAACTGTACGACGCGGTGCTGGAAGCGCGTCGCGACTGACGCGGTGCTGGAAGCGCGTCGCGACTGACGCGGCCTGCCGACCACCGATCGAGAAGAACGCATATCGGACGCGCCGCGGGGTCCGGGGACATTGCGTGCCACGGAAGCCTAGACTCTGCCGGGTCCCGAGCGCAGACGTCACCGGCACCGGCCGGTCGGACGCTGTCGGGGGCTTCGGACGATCAGGAGGACGCGGATGGATTCGGTGAACGATTTCCTCGTCGAGGTGGGCGGGGTGGTGTGGGGGCCGTACCTGCTCATCCCGCTGCTGTTGGGCACGGGCCTCGTGCTCACGATTCGGCTGAAGGGCATCCAGTTCCGCAAGCTGTGGCCCGCACTGCGGCTGGGTCTGATCACCCGCCACGACGAAGGCGCCACCGAAGGCGACATCTCTCAGTACCAGGCACTGACCACCGCGCTCGCCGCGACGGTGGGCGTGGGCAACATCGCCGGTGTCGGCACCGCGATCTACTTCGGCGGGCCCGGCGCGCTGTTCTGGATGTGGGTCACCGGCCTGGTCGGCATGGCCAGCAAGTACTCCGAGGCGTTCCTCGGCGTGAAGTACCGCACGACCGACGCCAAGGGTGAGCAGAGCGGTGGTCCGCAGTACTACCTCGCCCGCGCCATCCCCAACAAGGCCGGTCTCGTCCTGAGTCTGCTGTTCGCGGTGTTCGCCGTGCTCGCCAGCTTCGGCATCGGCAACATGACCCAGGCCAACACCGTCGCCACCCAGCTCGACGGCACCTTCGGTGTGCCGACCTGGCTCAGTGGCATCGTGATGACCGTGCTCGCCGCGGCAGTCCTGCTCGGCGGCATCAAGTCCATCGGCAGGGTCACCGCCGGCTTCGTGCCCGCGATGATCCTCCTCTACGTCGGCGCCGGCATCATCGTCCTCGCGGTCAACTTCACGCAGATCCCCGATGCCTTCGCGCTCATCTTCACCGACGCCTTCACCGGCACGGCGGCCACCGGTGGCTTCATCGGATCGGTCTTCATGATCGCTCTGCGTTACGGCGTGGCGCGCGGCATCTTCTCGAACGAGTCGGGCATGGGCAGCGCGGCGATCGCCGCCGCGGCCGCCCAGACCACCCACCCGGTGCGTCAGGGCCTGGTGTCGATGACCCAGACGTTCATCGACACGATCATCGTCGTCACCTTCACCGGTCTGGTCATCGTCACGACCGGAGCCTGGGAGTCCGGCGAGCAGGGCGCCGCGATGACATCGGCCGGCTTCGCCGACGGCCTCGGTGGGGACTGGGGTCACTGGATCGTTGCCATCTCGGTCGTCTTCTTCGCCTTCTCGACGATCCTCGGCTGGTCGTACTACGGCGAGCGGTGCGTCGAGCGTCTCGTCGGTCGCCGCGGCGTGGTGCCCTACCGCGCGATCTTCGTGATCGTGGTGTTCATCGGTGCCACCACCCAGCTCGAGGTGGTCTGGAACTTCTCGGACGTGATGAACGGCCTCATGGCCCTGCCGAACCTGATCGGTCTGCTGGTGCTGTCGGGACTGATCGCGCGGGAGACGAAGGCCTACCTGGATCGCGATCCGTATCTATTGAACAGCCCCGTCGCGACGGACGATCCCGACGTCGTGAAGTAGGCCGGGGATACGCGAAAAGCCCCGCGTGATGCGGGGCCGAACGTATGTGGAGCATGCCTCCACGCCGACCCGGAACTACCCCTCGTCAGTCCCTATCGGCGTGGAGGCCCCCGCCCCACACTGCAAGGCCGAACCTTGCGTGGTCACCACTCTTCCCCGTCTTTGATGGGGACGAAGAATACCGACCGGCGCGGAACCGGTATCATCCCTGCTCAGACGTGGTGAGGAATTTTTCCGCAGCGGATGTTTGCAGGCGGGGAACGGGAGCACGAAGGGCGCGGAACGGATGTCAGAGACCGGCGGAAAGCCTGGTTCGGCGCAGCGTCAGTTCTTCGCCGACCAGTTGCGCATGCTGTTCGCCGCAGCCGGTCGTCCCGCCCTCAAGAAGGTCGTCTCGGATGCCGCGACCGTCGCCCGGGCGGTGGGCAGCGACCGGACCGTCTCCGTACAGCGGGTCAGCGACTGGCGCAGCGGCAACCGGATGCCGGCCAACTTCGAGTCGGTGCATCCGGTGCTCGTGGTCCTCATCCGCGCGGCGCGGGAGCTCAACGCCGAACCGCCGGCCCCCGGTCTGTACTCCCTGAAGCAGTGGGAGAACTGGTGGAAGGCCGCGCGCGGCCAGGCGAACGCTCCGCGCACCAAGGAATCGGCATCGGTATCGGTGCCGCCCGGGATCCGCCCTTACAAGGGACTCGCCTCCTACCGTCAGAACGACGCCCGGTTGTTCTTCGGGCGCGCCCAGAGTGTGCGGACCCTCGCCGACGTGGTGACGGCCTCCCACGGGCAGGGCCCGGTCGTGGTGACCGGTGCCTCCGGCGTCGGCAAGTCCTCGCTCGTACAGGCCGGTCTCATTCCCCAGCTGTGTTCCGCGCCGGACTGCCACCCGGTGGTCCTCACCCCCGGCACCGACCCGGTGGCACGACTCGTCGACGCGCTCCCCGAACTGACCGACGTCGGCGACCCCGCCGACCACACCGCCGTCCACGCGTCCCTGCGTGCCGCGGCCTCCCGTACGTCGTCGTCCTTGCTGCTGATCGTGGTCGACCAGATCGAGGAACTGTTCACCCAGTGCAGCGACGTCGCTCTGCGCACCGAGTTCCTCACCCTGATCGAGACGGCGTCGACCGGTTCGGACGGCGACGCGCCCGCACTCGTCGTCGCGACGATGAGGTCGGACTTCTACGACCAGGCAGTGGCCACTCCCGTGCTCGCCCGGGCCCTCGAACGGCGGACCAAGACCGTCCAGCCCCTCGACCGCGACGATCTCGTCGAGGTCATCACCGCGCCCGCCAAACTCGTGGGTGTCCGCCTCGAACCAGGTCTCGTCGACCTCATCCTCCACGACCTCACCGGACTGGCCGACGGTGAGATCAGCGGCACCGAGCTTCCCCTGCTGTCCCACCTGCTCGACTCCCTGTGGGACAAGCGCAGCGGGGGCACGCTCACCGTCGCCGCCTACCGCGCGACCGGCGGGGTCCGCGGATCCGTCGCCGCCGGCGCCGAACGAGCGTGGGAGAGTCTCGCCGACGATTCCGACCGTGCCCGTGCCCGCTCGATGCTCGTCCACCTGGTGTACGTCACCACGACCGGCACGGACGTCAAGATCGCGCGGTCGCTGAACGAACTGCTCGCGGTCGGCGGGGAGGATCGCGACGCGTCGAAGCGCGTCCTCGACCATTTCGTGTCGGCACGTGTGCTCGTCGTCGACGCCGACTATGTCGAACTCATCCACGATGCGGTGATCGACGCGTGGCCCCGACTCAAGTCCTGGATCCAGCAGGACCGCGCCGGTGCCGCCCTGCGACAGCAGATCGAGGCCGACGCGTCGACCTGGCTCGGCTCCGGACGCAACCGCGAGCTGCTCTACCAGCGCGGACGCATGGACGTCGTGTCCGAGCAGAATCCGCACCTCGCCATGGCGGGCACTCCCGAGGGCCGGCGCGGGCCGGTCGCGCTCAGCCCCACCGCGGTGGCCTTCCTCGACGCCTCCCGCCGGCAGATCGCCCGCGAGACCCGGACCCGGCGGGTCGGCATCACCGCGATGGCGCTGTCCACGATCATCGCGTTCGTCATGACCGGACTGGCCTGGGACGCGAAGAGCCGGGCCGAGACGGCACGGAGCACCGCGCAGTTCCAGCAGATCGTCGCGCTGTCCGACTCCCTGCGGGACAAGGACTCCACGATCTCGGCGAACCTGGCGCTCGTCGCGGCCGAACTCCAGCCCGACAGCCCGGTCGCGTACTCGAGGCTCATCGCCAGCCAGGCCGTGCCCCTCGCCTACACACTGAGCGGACACACCGGGCCGGTCTACGGCGTCGTCGTCTCCCCCGACGGGGCCACCCTCGCGTCGGCGAGCGATGACGGCACCGTCCGCCTGTGGGCACTCGACGGCGACGAACCGTCCGCCGTGGGCGAGCCGTTGCGGTTGTCGTCGAAGTACATGGCGTCCGTCTCGTTCAGCCCCGACGGCCGTTTCCTCGCGATCGGGGCAGGTGACGGCGGTGTGTGGATCTACGACGCGTCCGATCGTGCCGCGCCGCGCGTGGTGCTCGACCGGCAGGTCTACGCCGACGGCGCCGTGCACAACGTGCGGTACTCACCCAACGGGCGGGTGCTCGCCGTGCCCTACGACGACGGGCACGTCGCACTCGTCGACACCTCGGATCCCGGATCGGGCCGGTTCCCCGTCACCTTGGTCGACGAGCACGACGGTGGTGTGCGGACGGTGGCCTTCCGTCCCGGTGGGCAGGTCCTCGCCACGTCGAGCGACGACCGCACCGTCCGGCTATGGGACGTGAGCACGCCCTCGCGGCCGGTGCCGCTCGGTGAGCCGCTCACCGGTTTCGGCGACGTGGCCCATTCGGTGAGCTTCAACGGCGACGGCACGATCCTCGCGGCGAGCAGCGACGACGGTGTGCTGCACCTGTTCGACACCACCGATCCGAGCGCGGCCCGCCCGCTGGGGGTGCCGACGAACGCCCACACCGGCGGTGTCTGGAACATCGCCTTCCTCCCCGACGGACGCACACTGGCGAGCGCGTCCTGGGACGGCACCGCGAAACTGTGGGACGTCGACCCGTCGACACGAACCCTCGACGAGATCGGCCCGCCGCTGACCGGGCACGGAGGCGGTGTCCCGACGCTCGCGGTGAGCCCGACCGGGACCACCGTCGTCACCGGCGGACAGGATTCCAACGTCCGGGTGTGGACGATGCCGCAGACCCGGATGGCGGTCGCCGACGGAGCGCTGACCAGGCCGGCGATCGATCGTGCCGGAGCCCTCGTCGCGACCGGCAGCTACGGACCGGATGTCACGCTCTGGCGGGTCGATCAGGGCGGCGACTGGAACCGCGCCGGTGGGATCGCGTTGCCGCGCCCGCTCGGCGGTGCGTACGTGTGCGCGCTCTCGCCCGCGGGCACGATCCTGGCCACGGCACCGACCTCCGGCGGCAGCGTGCAATTGTGGGACGTGCGCGATCCGGCAACACCGAAGCCGTTCGGCGATCCGGTGCCGCTCGACACGAGGTTCACCTCCGCCCTGGCGTTCGGACCCGACGGCACGACCCTCGTGACCGGCGCCGACGACTCCACGGTGCAGTTGTGGGACATCGCGGATCCCGCCGAACCGGTGCCGTGGGGCCAGCCGCTGACGGGACCGAAGAATCTCGTGCGCAGTGCTGCCATCAGCCCCGACGGCCGAAGTCTCGTGGTCACGAGCGCCGACAGCGAGATCTACGCCTGGAACGTGACCGATCCGCGCTCCCCGACACGGGTGAACGTCTCGGACGGGCACGCAACCGGCGTGAACACCGTGGCCTTCGGCGGGTCGAGCGACGTGCTGGTGACCGGCGGGGACGACCACGACGTGGTGGTCTGGGACCGCACCGAGTCCGGTGACTTCGTCGCCCGCGAGACCCGGTTGAGCGGCCACACCGGCACGGTCTACTCCGTCTCCATCACCCTCGACGGCACCCGCGCGGTCAGCGGCAGCGACGACGGCACTGTCCGTCTGTGGGACGTCGCCGACCCGGGCGGCATGCACGAGATCGGTGGCCCGGTCACCGACATGGGAACGGGACGATGGCAGGTGACCTTCGCGCCCGACAGCACCATCGTCGCCGCCGGTGGCGACGGTCTGCTCCGCACATGGGGGCTCGACGCCGATGCCGTCGTAGCCCGCATCTGCCGTTCCACCTCGGTGCGACTCGAGGAGGTCCTCGACCGTTACGAGTTGCCGTCGCTTCCCGACGAGGTGTGCTGAACGGCTGCCCGCGCGTCGCCGAGCGCGAGGATGCTGGCGGCCTTGTCGAGGCATTCCTGCCATTCCGCGTCGGGATCGGAGTCGATGGTGATGCCGCCTCCCACACCGAGCGCGCACACGCCGTTGCCGCTGTCGTCGTGCCCGAACTCGACGGTGCGGATCGCGACGTTCAGTTCGGTGCCGGCGATCGGACTCGACATGCCGACGGTGCCGCAGTAGACACCTCGCGCGGAACCCTCCCACCTGGTGAGCAGCGTCCGGGCGCGGAGTTTCGGGCAGCCCGTCACCGATGCGGGCGGGAACGCCGCGTCGAGCACATCGGCGACCGTCACACCCGGTCGCCGCTCCGCCGCGACGGTGGACACCAGATGCCACACGCCGGGTGCGGGACGCACGGTCAGAAGATCCTCGACCCGCACCGAACCGGTCTCGGCGACGCGGCCGAGATCGTTGCGGACGAGATCGACGATCATCACGTTCTCGGCGACGTCCTTGACCGATGCCCGTAGCCCGGCGGGGTCGGCGGAGAGGGGGAGGGTGCCCTTGATCGGACTCGACCGCAGCGTGTCGCCGTGGAGGGAGACGAACAGTTCGGGCGAGAGCGACGCGACCGCACCCCACGATCCCTGCAGGTAGGCGGCGCGCGGAGGGTCAGTCCGGGAGATCCCGTCGGCGAAGAACGCCAGCGGATCGCCGTCCCATCTGCCCGTGAACCGCGTGCACACGCACGCCTGGTACACCTCGCCGGCGCGGATCGCGTCGAGACAGTGTTCGACGCCGCGGCGGTGCTCGTCGCGAGGCGGTGGTGTCCAGTCGATGTGCCAGTCCGTGGCGTTCGTCGACTCTGTGGCGTTCGTCGGCGGGGCGGCGGTCGACGGTGAATCGAGGACTGCCGCGGCGAGATCGTCGGAGCAGGGTGCGGTACCGAGGGTCTCGTACCACCAGCACCCGTCGGCGTCGAGACGCAGGACAGTGTCGGTCCACCCGCTCGCGGCGAGGGGTAGCGCGGGTCGGTCCGGGATGCGATCCGGGTAGGCGAGATAACCGATGCGCCCGCCTCCGATGAGCGGCCGGTCGTCACTGCGCTGGAAGCGCTGATCGGCACCGCCGGGCCCGGGAGCGTCCGCGGGGAGGGAGAAGACCTCTGCCGGTGGGACGGATTCGACGGACACGGACGGGACGAGCACGGCCGCCGCCCCGAACCATTCACCCGACAGTGCCGCCGGGGCGGGGATCGCGAGGATC
The DNA here is from genome assembly GCF_000801125.1 of Rhodococcus sp. Chr-9. Taxonomy (NCBI): domain Bacteria; kingdom Bacillati; phylum Actinomycetota; class Actinomycetes; order Mycobacteriales; family Nocardiaceae; genus Rhodococcus; species Rhodococcus sp. Chr-9. The sequence goes on along the minus strand of NZ_JTIZ01000014.1, from coordinate 9,607 downwards.
CTGGCGCGTTCTGCGAGTGCACCGAGCACGCGATCGACGGTGCCGCCGCGGCCGAGTCGTTCCATCCGCATGGCGTCAGCTTGTCATGTCTGGTCGGAAGCATCGGGACGAGCCCGGAGATGCGTGAGCTTGTCGGGATTGCGGACCACGTAGACGCCGGTGATCAGGTGGTCGTCGATCTCGAGGTGCAGCACCATGTCGAGGACACCTGCCGAGTAGACGAGGAAACCGGGCATCGAGTTCACCACGGCCGGCTCGATGGTCATGTCGGGCAGCGGATGCCGGACCAGTCCGAGGAACAGGCCGGCGACCTTCGCGGAGCCGAAGATCGGAACTCGGGCCGCAGTGACCTTGCCGCCACCGTCGGCGAGGTACCGCACGTCGGGAGCCAGCAGCGACAGCAGTCCGTCGAGGTCGCCGGTGGTGGCCGCGGTGAGGAACGCCGCGACCACCCGGTCGGTCTCGTCGCCCGCGGGAGTGAAGCGTCGCTGCCGGGCATGGACGTGCTCGCGGGCGCGGTGCGCGATCTGCCGGACGGCACTCTCGGTACGGTCGACCGTCTCGGCGATGCGCCCGTACTCGAAACCGAACACCTCGCGCATCACGAAAACCGCGCGTTCGACGGGCGTCAATGTCTCGAGCACCAACAGCATCGCGGTCGACACCGACTCGGCGAGTTCGACCTCGGCGGCTGCGTCGGGGGCGGTGAGCATCGGCTCGGGCAACCACGGCCCGACGTAGTCCTCCCGGCGGCGTTGCGCCGAGCGCAGCGAGTTCAGCGCCTGACGCGTCACGATCTGCGCCGCGTAGGCCCGCGGATTGTCGACGCTGCCGGTGTCGGTGCGGGCCCAGCGGATGTAACTCTCCTGCAGGACGTCCTCGCTGTCGGCGACACTGCCGGTGATCTCGTAGGCGATCGAGAACAGCAGTCCCCGATGCTCGGTGAAGACGTCGTCGCCGGTCATATGTGAGCCTTCTCGCGTGCGGCGGTGTCCGGTCCGCGTCGGGACGGCAGGGCACGTCCGCGCGCCTGGAGTTGCATGGTGTGGATGGTCCCACGAACGACGGCTTCCTTCACCGGTGCTGCGAGCCGACCGCGCAGGGCCCACCTCGACGGGGTGTCGTCGCGTGCCGACAACTGCACGACGCCGCGATCGCGGCCGAGAGAGATGCAGGTCGTGACGAAACCGAGCGAGAGCGGTTCCGGCTCGCGTCCCTGCAACAACTGCCACACCGTGTCGGCGCCGTGGATGCCGAGCGGCATCGCCGCCTGGCAGCTCATGCGCAGGTGGTCGTTGCCGTCCACCACCACTGCGTCGCCCACGCCGACGACCGGCATGCCGTCGCCCACGCCGACGATCGGCGAGCCGTCGACCGCCTGCAGGGTGTCGCGCACCCGGAGACGACCGTCGTCGTCGACCGGCAGGCCGCTGCGACGGGCCAGGTCGGGCACGGAGAAACCGGCCGTGCGGACCATGAGGGTCGCGGGGATCTCGGAGCCGTCGTCGAGGACGACCGAGCCGTCGTCGATGTGGGCGACCCGCGTTCCCGACCGGACCTGAACGCCCAGTTCGTCGAGCCGGTGGCGGATGTAACGCTGCGTGTTCACAGGAAGGGCCGCTCCCGGATCGCCGACGAGGACGAGGGTGTGCCGCGGATGCGACTGTGCGAGTTCGGTGACGGTCTCGAGACCGGTGAGCCCGCCACCGATCACGACGACGGAGGCGTGATCGTCCGCCTCGATGAGCGCGTCGCGCAGGGCAGTGGCGGAGTCGAGGTCGGCGACGGAGAACGCCTTCTCCGCACCGGGGATCGCGCCGGAGCCCGTGGTGCTGCCGACGGCGTAGACCACCGCGTCGCATGGCAGGACCGTGCCGTCGGCGAGGGACACCGCGTAGGGCTCGATCCGTACGGCCGTGCCGACGTGCAGCGTCACCCGCGGGTGCAGGAGATCGGACAGTTCGTGTGTGGCGGTTCCGGATCCGGCCGCCACCTGGTGGAGCCGGACGCGTTCGACGAAGACCGGTCGCGGGTTCACGACGGTGACCGCCACCTCGGGGTGTTCGGCGAGCAAGCGGTTCGCAGCCATCACTCCGGCGTAGCCCGCCCCTACGACCACCACATGGAATTGCGTCGTCATCGCTCTGTTCCCTTCGCTTGTCGGAAGTGGTGTCACCGATAGGACACCGCTCGTGGCAGGGATGTGACACGGCGCCACCGCGAATTCCTGTGACGCCCGTCTCCTGCTGTCGACCTCGTCGGTGATCGATCCGGTCAGCGACCGACCGTGCGGAATTCCGTTGTCAGCGAGGCGGTCTCGGCCGCATCCCGACCGGCGTGGAAGCCGTCGGCGTCGACCCCGCGGCTACGCGAGTCGCGGGTGACGGGGAACAACCGCCGGAACTCGGTGTCGACGGCGTCGGAGCGTCTGGCGAGGATGGGTGCGAGTTTCGTGATGGGCATCTGCGCGTCGGCGGCGGCGTGGGCGGTGGCCCGGACGTCCGCCTCGCGGAGACGTTCGCCGATCCGGTGCGCGTAGCCGGTGAGGAAGGCGCGGCGGAAGGAGGTCGCGGACGATCCGCGCCGCCCCGCCGTTCCGGCCGCCTGCACGGCCCGTCCGGCCTGCACGAGCAGCGAGGTGTACAGCATCTCGGCCTGCTGCAGGTCGGTGGCGGTACCGACGATCGTCGCGATCTGCACCCGGGTGAACCACACCGTGCGCACGCGGTTCGCGTCGCCGATGGCGGTGAGGAGCAGGACCTTCTCGCGGATGTACGGGCTGTCGAGGTGGATGCGCCGGCCGACGACCGGGTCTGTGCCGGAGTCGGGTCCGGCCAGCAGCGCCGCACCCACGGCGTGACGCGAGACGAGTTCCTGCGCCTTCGCGGTGAGCGCTTCGGCCTCGTCGGGGAAGTCGGTGGACTCGGCCTTCGACAGCAGTGCCCGGATGCGTTCGAGGATCCGGGTGTCGGGCGGGGCGGGCGCAGACGGGTCGCCGGACCGGACGGACGGCCATCGCGACGGCGGGGGTGTGAGGATCGCGAAGGACGGCAGGTACTTCCAGGTGAAGGCGAGCCCTTCGATCTCGAAGCGGGTGACGTCGGGGAACGCGCGGAACAGACCGTCGGCCAGGGTCGGGGCTCCGGCGGCGTGGGCCGGACGCGGGTGCCGGCGGGTGATCTCGTCGAGCTGCCGTACCCACTCGACGGGGGCGCGTTCGGCCGCGCGCCGGATCTGCGCGTCGAACAGCATCGTGGCCGCCGTCAGTGCGACATCGGAGGGACCACCCGAGCGGGCCGTCACGTGGAGCACGTCGGCGGGCTGCCATCCCCGCTCGTAGGCACCGCCCAGCTCGGCGAGCAGGGAGTGCTCGTTCAGGCCATCGGATCGAACATGTGTTCTATCGCTGCGCATGCGCCGCAGTGTTGCGCACGGCACCGACAGGTTTGCGCGGCGACGGAGAACACGCAGGTGAAGCTCTCCGTCGCCGGATCGGACGCTCAGTCCTCGTCGACGTAGCGCGGGAACACCGGTGCCGGGGCGGGCAGGGTCGTGCCCGGAGCCAGGCGGGTCGCGACGGCGTCGAACTGCCGTGCCTCGGGTGTCTGACCGAGGAGATCGAGGATGTTCGCGGCGGCATCGGGCATCACCGGCTGGACGAGCAGACCCACGATCCGAACGACCTCGAGCGTGACGTACAGGACCGTCGCCATCCGCTCGGGATCGGTCTTGCGCAGCACCCACGGCTGCTGCGCCGAGAAGTAACGGTTGGTCTCGCCGAGGACGTGCCAGATCGCTTCGAGACCGAGGTGCAGGGCCTGCGCGTCGAACTCGGCGCGCACCTTCGCGAGCAGCGCGTCGGCCTGGGCGAGCATCGCCTCGTCGTCGGCGGTGAACTCGCCCGGCGTGGGCACGGTGCCCTCGAGATTCTTCGCGACCATCGTCAGGGAGCGCTGCGCGAGGTTGCCGAGGTCGTTGGCGAGATCGGCGTTGATGCGGGTGACGATCGCCTCGTGGCTGTAGCTGCCGTCCTGGCCGTAGGAGATCTCGCGGAGCAGGAAGAAGCGCAGCTGGTCGAGGCCGTACCGGTCGACCATCTCGAGCGGGTCGACGACGTTGCCGACCGACTTCGACATCTTCTCGCCCTTGTTGAACAGGAAGCCGTGGACGAAGACCCGCTTCGGCAGTTCGAGCCCCGCCGACATGAGGAAGGCCGGCCAGTAGACGGTGTGGAACCGCGTGATGTCCTTGCCGATGATGTGCAGGTCGGCGGGCCAGTAGCGGCGGTAGGACTCCGATTCGGTGTCGGGGAAGCCGGCGCCGGTGAGGTAGTTGGTCAGCGCGTCGACCCACACGTACATGACGTGATCGGGGTGATCGGGGACCGGCACACCCCAGTCGAAGGTGGTGCGGGAGATCGACAGGTCCTTCAGGCCGCCGGAGACGAAGCTGACGATCTCGTTGCGGCGGGTGGCCGGGGCGATGAAGTCGGGCTGCTTCTCGTAGAGCTCGAGCAGCTTGTCCTGATAAGCCGACAGCCGGAAGAAGTAGGTGGACTCCTCGGTCCACTCCACGGGGGTGCCGGTGTCGGTGGAGATCCGCGAGCCGTCTTCGAGCAGGGTGGTCTCGCCGTCGGTGTAGAACGCCTCGTCGCGGACCGAGTACCACCCCGCGTAGGTGTCGAGGTAGATGTCGCCCGAGTCGACCATGCGCTGCCAGATCGCCTTGCTCGCCTCGAGGTGATCGGCGTCCGTGGTGCGGATGAACCGGTCGTACGAGATGTTCAGCCGCTTGTCCATGGCCTCGAACACGTCCGAGTTGCGGGACGCGAGTTCGGTGACCGGGATGCCTTCCTTCGCGGCGGTCTGCTGCATCTTCAGGCCGTGCTCGTCGGTGCCGGTCAGGAAGCGCACGTCGAAGCCGTCGAGTCGCTTGAACCGCGCGATCGCGTCGGTCGAGATGTACTCGTAGGCGTGCCCGATGTGCGGGGCGCCGTTCGGGTACGCGATCGCGGTCGTGACGTAGAACGGCGGGCGGGTGGGATCGCCGGCAGCCGGGCGGGAGGAATCAGGCGCAGTCATGGTGGCCAGTAGTTTATAGGGCGTGAGCGCAGCCCGTCCCGCCCCCGAAGCCCCGCAGCCGTTGAGTCCCCTCGTCGACGCCCACACGCACCTCGACGCGTGCGGTGCCGAGGACGCCGCGACGACCTCCGCGATCGTCGATCGTGCCGCCGCGGTGGGGGTCGGACGCATCGTCACCGTCGCCGACGATCTCGAGGCGGCGCGTTTCGCCGTGCGGGCTGCGCACTGGGACGACCGCGTCCACGCGGCCGTCGCCATCCATCCCACCCGCGCGAACAGTCTCGACGACGCTACCCGCGCCGAGATCGAGAAACTCGCCGCCGACCCGCGCTGCGTCGCGGTGGGGGAGACCGGCCTCGACCTCTACTGGCCCGGCAAGCTCGACGGGTGCGCCGAACCGGCCGAGCAGGAGGAGGGCTTCCGCTGGCACATCGACCTCGCGAAGCGACTCGGCAAGCCGCTGATGATCCACAACCGCGAGGCCGACGCCGACCTGCTGAGTGTCCTGCACGACGAGGGCGCACCCGAGAAGGTGATCTTCCACTGCTTCTCGTCGGATGCCGACATGGCCCGCCGCTGCGTCGACGCCGGATACCTGCTGAGCTTCTCGGGCACCGTGAGTTTCAAGAACGCGAAGGCCCTGCGTGAAGCGGCGCCGCTCGTGCCCCGCGAGCTGGTGCTGGTGGAGACCGACGCGCCGTTCCTGACCCCGCATCCCTTCCGGGGCGCGCCGAACGAGTCGTACTGCCTGCCGTACACCGTGCGCGCGCTCGCCGAGGTGCGGGGCGAGGACGCCGAGGAACTGGCGGCGGCCACCACCGCGAACGCCGAGCGGGTGTACGGACTTTCGTAAAGGGCACGCGCGTCCCCACTCCCGTCGTGAGAATACGGGCATGCGCTCCTTCGTCTACAACTCTCATCCGGTACGTGTGATCTTCGGCCCCGGTACCGCCTCGCGGGTCGCGGACGAAGTACGTCGACTCGATCGTTCCCGCGTTTTGCTGCTCGCCGGCGAGCACGTGCGGCACCAGGCGGAACTGGTCGAGAAGTATCTCGGCGATCTGCAGGTCGCGCGTTTCGACGGCGCGGTGATGCACACGCCGGTCGAGGTGACCGAACGGGTCCTCGGCCGGGTCACCGAGCACGACGTCGATGCGGTCGTCGCGGTGGGTGGCGGCTCGACCACAGGACTGGCCAAGGCACTGGCACTCCGCACGGGGATCGATCAGGTGATCCTGCCGACGACCTACGCCGGGTCGGAGGTGACGCCCGTTCTCGGTGAGACCGCCGACGGGGTGAAGACCACGCGTTCGTCGCCCGACATCCTTCCCGAGACCGTGATCTACGACGTCGAGTTCACCACCTCGATGCCCATTCCGTTGGCGGTGACCAGCGCGATCAACGCGATGGCCCACGCGGTCGAGGCCCTCTACTCCGAACAGGCCAATCCGATCGTCGACGCCCTCGCGCTCGAGGCCGTGGCCGCGATCGCCCGGGGTATCCCGGCGCTCGGTGCGGATTCGGCCGATCCCGAGGGGCGTTCGGATCTGCTGCTCGCGGCGTGGCTCTCCGGAACCTGTCTCGCCTCGGCAGGAATGGGGCTGCACCACAAGCTCTGTCACGTGCTGGGCGGCTCGTTCGACCTGCCGCATGCCGCCACGCACACCGTCGTGCTGCCCCACGCGCTCGCCTACAACGAACCGTCGGTACCGCACGTCATGGTGCGGGTCGCGCAGGCGCTCGGCACGGATTCGGCGTCCGCGGGCGTCTACGACCTCGTGGCGGCGGCCGGTGGGCCGACGAGTCTCGAGGAACTGGGGTTCCGGGAGTCCGATCTGGACGAGGCGGCACGACTGGCGACGGCGAAGCCGTATCCGAATCCCCGGGAGGTCACGGAGGTGGGCGTGCGACGGTTGCTGGGGGAGGCGTTCGCCGGTACCCGTCCGGAACCGGCGCAGAAGTCTGGTTGAAGCTACAACCAAGGGTTGCTACCTTAGTTGTCGCTTCAACTAAGTGGGGCTCTCCGGCCTCCTACCCGAAAGGCTCGACATGAAGACCCCTCTCGTCCGCGACCTCGGCATCCTCGTGGCCCGACTCGTACTCGGCGTCATCTTCCTCGCGCACGGACTGCAGAAGTTCAATTCGTGGGGATACGAAGGCACCAAGGCCGGCTTCGAAGGAATGGGCGTGCCCGCCCCGGCCGTCTCGGCGTTCGTCGCCACCTGGATCGAGATCCTCGGCGGTCTCGCGCTCATCCTCGGTGTGCTCGTCCCCGTCTTCGGCGTCCTGCTGTTCCTGCTCATGCTCGGCGCGTTCTTCATCGTGCACGTGGAGAACGGAATCTACGTCGGCGACGGTGGTTTCGAGCTCGTGGCCGCGCTCGGCGCAGGGGCCCTCCTACTCGCCGCGGTCGGTGCGGGAGCGTTCAGCGTCGACCGATTCCTCGCGCGGAAGGTTCCGCTCCTGCGCACGGCCTGACCTGCGGTTCCGCGGCGCTGTGGACGATTTCCCCCGATCGTCGTCAGCGCCTCTTCCGTCCGATGACGCGCGCTCAACGCATATGTCTTGTTATTCTCCTGTACGACATACGCGTTCACGGATCTCTCCGACAGGACCGATATGACCGTGCAGCAGGCTGTTCCGCGTCGCGACACCACGTGGAATGTCAATCGACGGACCTTCCTCGTGGGCGCGGGTGCGCTCCTCGCTGCCGGCCTCGTGGGCGCCGGATCATCTGCGGCACAGCCTCGGACACCGCAGCGTCCCAACATCCTCATCATCATGACCGACCAGGAGCGCCAGCCGATGCACTGGCCGGCCGACTGGGCGCGCAACAACCTGCCCAACCGGCAGCGTCTGGCCGACACCGGGCTGACCTTCACGCGGTCGTTCTGCAACGCCGCGATGTGCTCGCCCAGTCGCAGCACGTTCTTCACCGGCCTCTATCCCGCCCAGCACGGGGTGGTGAGCACCCTCACCGAGGGTGGCACGCTCTCGCCCACCGAACCCGTGCTGCCGGTGGACGGCCAGAACATGGCGAAGATGCTGCTCTCCGCCGGATACGACGTCCACTACCGCGGCAAATGGCACATGAGCAAGGGCGCCGACGGCGGCGACCCGTCGCCCGACGACATCGCGCGGTACGGCTTCGCGGGGTGGGAGCCCCCGGAGGCGGGGCAGGACACAGCACCCGAGAACTTCGGGGGTGGCTGCGCCGACCGCGACGGCAAGATCGCCTCCGACGCCGCCGAATTCCTGCGGTCGCGCAGCGCCTCCGACGACAGGCCGTTCGCGCTCATCGTGTCGTTCGCCAATCCCCACGACATCCTCTCGTACCCGAAGACTTGGGATCAGGTCGACGGCGACTGCAACAACTACGGGGCCTTCGCACCCGAGGCCTTCGAGCAGGGAATCGACCTGCCGCCCACCATCGACGAGGACCTGCTCCGCAACTTCAAGCCCACCGCCCAGGCCGAACTGCTCCTGCTGCTCGCAGGTGCGCTCGGTCCGCTCGTCGGTCCCGAAGCGGCACGGCAGTACGTCAACCTGTACGCCTACATGCACAAGGTCGTCGACCAGCACATCGGGACGGTTCTCGATGCGCTGGAATCGGTTTCGGGCATGCGCGAACGCACCGTCGTCTTCCGGGTGGCCGACCACGGTGAGATGGGGCTCTCCCACGGCGGACTCCGCCAGAAGGCCTTCAACGCCTACGAGGAGACGCTCAATGTCCCTCTCGTGGTGAGCAATCCGGTGATGTTCCCGAGGCCGGTCTCCACCGACGCGCTCGCGTCGCTGATCGACGTCATGCCCACCCTCGCGACGATGGCCGCCGTGCCCGACCGTTCGGCGTGGACGTTCAAGGGCGTCGACCTCACGCCCGTCATCGAGGGCGCGTCGTCCGGTGGCACGCCGCCACAGGTGCAGGACACCGTCCTGTTCACCTTCGACGACGAGAACGCCGCCGCGGCCAACGGGCAGACGACGGTGAAGCAGCCCAACCACATTCGTGCCGTCCGGCAGGACAGGTGGAAGTACGCGATGTACTTCGATCCGTCGGGACGCGCGCTGCCGCAGTTCGAGCTCTACGACCTGCACGACGATCCGCTCGAGACGCGCAACCGCGCGAACCCGCTCGATCTCGCGAACTTCGACCCGGTGCAGGTCGCGGCCATGCACGCCGTCCTGATGGACGTGATGGCCCGCACGGGCACCACCCCGGCTGTGACGATTCCGCAGTTCCCCGTACCGAGCGGATCCGCCGATCTCCCGATTCCCAGCGGGTCGGCCGGACGCTGACGAAGCCGATCACCGGCAACCGCGACCATCGGTAGGCGGTCCCGGAAACCGCTGCGCCCGCGAAGCCGGCCGCTCCGTCCGAGCCTGTGGGCATCGGCACCTCGAACGCCCCCGCATGGGGCAGGGCACAGCTGCGCGCGCTCCTCGGCTACCTCACGGAATCCATGTCCTTGCCGCCCGAATCGGGCTCTTCGCAGTTAGCAGTGGTACTGGTGCCGGCTGGGTGC